>CAVFAD010000008.1:0-47161 GCA_963620305.1 Bacteroidaceae bacterium
TTTGTTTGCCGTTAAAGCAGACGCCGCCGATACGGTAAGCAGCGGCAGCTGCGGAAACAATGTTACATACACTCTCGACAGCGACGGTGTGCTTACTATAAGCGGCACGGGCGCAATGACGGATTATTCGTGGGATAATGCTGCACCGTGGAAAGATGCAACTGTAAAATCGGTGGTTATCTCGGACGGTGTAACAAGCATCGGTGAATGTGCATTCAGCGGCTGCACGGGTCTTACGAGTGTAACAATAGGAAACAGTGTAACAAGTATCGGCCATGATGCATTTGAAGGCTGCACCGGTCTCACAAGTACAAGTATAACGATACCGGACAGTGTTACAAGCATCGGCGGGTATGCATTTGAAGGCTGCACCGGTCTCACAAGTATAACGATACCGGACAGTGTCACAACTATCGGTAGACGTGCATTTTTCGGATGTACGAGCCTTAAGGAATTTCAAGTAAATGACACCAGTAAGACATATATAAGCGTTGACGGTGTACTGTTTAACAAGGAAAAAACATCTTTGATTCTCTTCCCGGCAGGAAAGACAGGAGAATATATTGTTCCCGACGGGACGGAAACAATAGACAGCGAGGCATTTTACGGCTGCACGGGTCTTACGAGTGTAACAATAGGAAACAGTGTAACAAGTATCCGCTCTGAGGCATTTGAAGGCTGCACCGGTCTTACGAGTATAACAATTCCGAAAAGTGTTACAAGTATCGGTGTCTGGGCTTTTTATGATTGTAAAAATCTTACCAAGGTATTTTATGAAGCCGATTTGGAATCATGGTTGAAAATAGAGGGTGACAAGTGGCTATATATACCGATTTGGTCACCTTGTTATAACGGCAGTGACGTTACGGAATTGTATTTTAACGGACAGCTTGTTACCGATGTTAATATCCCGGAGGGAGTTGAAAGTATCAAAGCAGGAGCTTTTGCCGGATGTTCAAGCATAAAAAAGCTTTCCTTGCCGAAAAGTGTTAAAGATATCGGGAGAGGAGCATTTCAAGATTGTAGAAATCTTGAGATTATCAACATGCCGTATGGTTTAAAAACTATAGAAGACTATGCTTTTTATGGATGTGAAAGCCTTAAAAGTTTGATTTTGCCGGACAGTGTTTCGAATGTCGGCGACGCTTCTTTTTGTCGCTGCAGCAGTCTTGAAAAATTAATCATTTCAGAAAAAATGGAACAGATTTCCACGCATTGTTTTTCCAGTTGCGTAAGTCTGACCGAGGTTGTTCTGCCGATAGGTATTTCGCTTGTTAGTCAACAGGCATTTGATAAATGTACATCGCTTAAAAATATTTATATTCTTAATTCGGATTTCAATATTTCTCTTACGGATTATACGATTCCGAAAACAGTTACACTTCACAGTCATCCGGGAGGTATGGTTGAGAAAAATGCTAAAGAAGAAGGTTACACTTTTGTCCCGCTTCATATGTGGGACAACGGCACGGTGACAAGAGAGCCGCAGGTCGGCGTTGCGGGTGAGCGGACATTCACCTGCACGGTATGCAGCGCGACACGCACGGAGGAGATTTCTCCGTTGGTTCCCTCTGTTCCCGACCGAATAGAGGTCAAGTCCTCCGACAGCGCGAAAGAGCTGACCGACGGTATCGTCGGTGCGACGCACTCCGTCACGGTTTCGGAGCTGCTTGCTTCGTCCAACGCTTCGTTTGTTGTCGACAAAGACGGCAATCGGATTACGGAAACAACAAAACCCCTCGCAACGGGAATGAAGATAATTCTTGAATCCGGCGGCGAAAGACTTGAAAAGGTAATTTCCGTTCTCGGCGACGTAAACGGCGATGGTGAAATTTCCGTCTCCGACGCAAGAAGCGCGCTTCGCGCGGCTGTCGGTCTTGACACGCTTGAAGGTGCATATCTCGATGCCGCAAGGGTCAACGGCGCGAACGAAGTCGCGGTAAGCGACGCGCGCTCAATCCTCCGCGCCGCGGTCGCACTCGACACCGGCAAGGACTGGCTTGCAAAAATCAAATAATTTATCGCACGATAACGTAAAAATCCCGCACGGCACGTCCGGCGGGATTTTTTTCGGCAATATTTTGATTTCGGCTGACGCGTGATGTCGTGCGCAAGCCGAAAAAACAAGCCTTGTGAACATTTGTTCGATTTTTCCTGTTTACATTGCGTAAAAAATGTGATAGAATACAGTACAAACGAAAGCCGCAGACTTTCTTAAAATTTTGTTCTACGGAAAATGTATCGGTGAGGGGGAAAAGTATGGCGGACAGATTTATATTGCATTCCGCTTTTCAGCCTACCGGCGATCAGCCGCAGGCGATAGCGGAGCTTGCGGACGGACTTCGGCGCGGTTATAAAGAACAGACGCTTCTCGGTGTGACGGGTTCGGGCAAGACCTTTACCATGGCTAATATCATTGCAAATGTCAACCGCCCCACGCTCGTTTTGGCTCACAATAAAACCCTTGCCGCACAGCTTTGCAGTGAGTTCAGAGAATTTTTCCCCGAAAATGCGGTGGAGTATTTTGTGTCTTATTATGACTATTATCAACCCGAAGCCTACATTGCGTCAACCGATACCTACATAGAAAAAGACTCGGCAATAAACGACGAGATAGACCGCCTGCGTCATTCCGCCACTTCGGCATTGTCGGAGCGCAGGGATGTTATAATCGTCGCGAGTGTGTCGTGTATTTATTCTCTCGGCAGTCCCATAGACTACAAGAGCATGGTCATTTCGCTTCGTCCGGGTATGCAGCTTGAGCGTGACAGCCTGATAAAGAGGTTGGTGGATATTCAGTACGAGCGAAACGACCTCGATTTTTCGCGAAACCGCTTCAGAGTCAAGGGCGATGTTGTGGATATTTTTCCCGTGTATACGAATGACACCGCAGTCAGGATTGAGTTTTTCGGCGATGAAATAGACAGGATAAGCGAGATTAACCCCATAACCGGCGACACGAAAAACGTGATTTCGCACGTCGCGATATACCCCGCGTCGCACTATGTCGTGTCGCGCGACAAGCTCGAAAACGCTTCGAAAGAAATACTTGCCGAAATGGAGCAGCGCGAACGTGAGTTTATTGCACAGGGCAAGCTCATTGAGGCTCAGCGTATACGCCAGCGCACGGAATATGACATGGAGATGCTGCTCGAAACAGGCTTTTGCAAGGGCATAGAGAACTATTCGCGCACGATGTCGGGCAGAGAACCGGGCAGCGCACCGTTTACGCTGCTTGACTTCTTTCCCGAGGATTTCGTGCTGTTCGTCGACGAGTCGCACGTTACGCTTCCGCAGGTCAGGGGCATGTACGGCGGCGACAGAAGCAGAAAGGACAGCCTGATAAATTTCGGTTTTCGCCTTCCGTCCGCCTATGATAACAGACCGCTTACATTTGATGAGTTTTACGCAAAAACGGGACAAAAAATATTTGTCAGCGCAACCCCGGGAGAGCTTGAACGCAGACTGAGCGTTCGGATTGCCGAACAGGTCATACGTCCGACGGGACTGCTTGACCCGGAGACAGAAGTTCGCCCGACGGAGGGGCAGATAGACGATATCATATCCGAAATAAACATCAGAACCGCGAAAAACGAGCGTGTGCTTATTACGACGCTTACAAAGCGAATGGCGGAAGACCTTACGGATTACCTTGCCGACTACGGCATAAAGGTTCGCTATATGCATCACGATGTCGACACGATGGAGCGCATGGAGATAATACGCGATTTGCGTCTCGGCGAATTTCAGGTGCTCGTCGGGATAAATCTGCTGCGCGAGGGACTTGATATTCCCGAAGTGTCGCTTGTGGTTATTCTCGATGCCGATAAAGAGGGATTTTTGCGCAGTGAAACGTCACTTATACAGACAGTGGGCAGAGCCGCGCGAAACGCCGACGGCAAGGTCATTATGTACGCGGACGAAGTCACGCCCTCAATGGAACGTGCGATTAAAGAAACGTTCCGCCGACGCGGCATACAGCAAAAATATAACGAAGAACACGGCATAGTCCCGAAAACCATTGTTAAGGATATTCGTGAAGTTTTAGAAATATCGAACACGCACAAGGCTTCGCGCCTTGACGGCAAAAAGCTTACGAAGAAAGAGCGCGACGACCTTATTGCGCGTCTTACAAAAGAAATGCGCGCCGCCGCAAAGATACTCGATTTCGAGTCGGCTGCATTCATCAGGGATAAAATAGCAAAACTCAGAGACGGAGAATAAAAATTGACAGAACGTAAAATACGCATTGTAGGCGCAAAAGAACATAATTTAAAAAATGTTGACCTTGAAATTCCGCGTGACAAGCTCGTTGTTTTCACGGGACTTTCGGGGTCGGGCAAGTCCACGCTTGCGTTTGACACGATATATGCCGAGGGACAGCGGCGGTACGTCGAAAGTCTGTCGTCATATGCGCGTCAGTTTTTGGGGCAGATGGAAAAACCCGACGTGGAGCTTATCGAGGGGTTGTCTCCCGCGATTTCGATTGACCAGAAAACCACGTCGAAAAATCCGCGTTCGACGGTCGGCACGGTAACGGAGATATACGACTATCTCCGACTTTTGTATGCCCGCATAGGAATACCGCACTGTCCCGTCTGCGGACATGAAATAAAGGGACAGAGCGTCGACCAAATGACCGACAGGATACTCGCGCTCCCCGAGGGAACGAAGATTATGCTTATGGCTCCCGTAGTGAGGAACCGCCGCGGCGAGCACGTGAAAATTCTCGAAAATGCCCGCAGGCAGGGCTTTGTCCGCGCCCGTATAGACGGCGAATTGCGTGAACTCAGTGAAGAAATTAAGCTTCAAAAAACGAATAAACATACAGTAGAAATTGTTGTCGACCGCCTTGTCGTGCGTGACGGCATCCGTTCGCGTGCGGCGGATTCGCTTGAAAGTGCGCTGAAGATTGCCGACGGCATCGTGTGCGTGTCGGTTGTCGGCGGCGAGGATATGCTGTTTTCGCAAAATTACGCCTGTCCCGACCACGATGTCAGCTTCGGCGAATTGAGTCCGCGCATGTTTTCATTTAATAATCCGTTCGGTGCGTGCCCGCAGTGCGCGGGACTGGGCATTTATAAAAAAGTTGCGCCCGAGCTGATAATCCCCGATCGCCGTCTTTCGATAAACAAGGGAGCGGTAAAGGGATGCGGCTGGACAAACGAAAAATACGGCACGATAGCGCGTATGTATATGGAGGGTATTGCCGACAGATACGGTTTTACGCTCGATACTCCGATAAAAGACATACCGGAGGACGGCGTGAATGCGATACTTTACGGCACCGGGGGCGAAATGCTGAAGCTGAAACGAAAGCTGCCCACGGGTGTTACCGAATACGAAGCGCCGTTTGAGGGGATTGTCAACAATCTTGAACGCCGTTACCGCGAAACGTCAAGCGAGTGGTCACGGTGGGAGATAGAGCTGTTCATGCACGAGCATGAATGCCCGTCTTGCGGCGGCGCAAGGCTGAAAAAAGAGATTCTCGCCGTAACGGTCGGCGGAAAGAATATATTTGATTTTACGCGTATGTCAATAACCGAGGAGCTTGATTTTCTCGATTCCCTTACGCTCACCGAGCGCGACGGATTTATCGCACGCGGAATAATCAAAGAGATTCGTTCTCGCCTTGAATTTTTGAAAAAAGTCGGACTTGATTATCTCACGCTTTCGCGCTCATCGGGCACGCTTTCGGGCGGCGAAAGTCAGCGAATACGCCTTGCGACGCAGATAGGCTCCGCGCTCACGGGCGTACTGTATGTCCTCGACGAGCCGAGCATAGGTCTTCATCAGCGCGATAACGACAAACTGATAGGTACGCTCAAGCATCTGCGCGACCTCGGCAACACGCTTATTGTGGTCGAGCACGACGAAGACACCATGCGTGCGGCGGATTATATTGTTGATATCGGACCCGGTGCGGGTATACACGGCGGGGAGATAGTCGCGGCGGGAACGCTTGAAGACATAGAAAAATGCCCGCGTTCAATAACGGGGCAGTATCTTACGGGCGCAAAAAAAATAGAAATACCGAGCGAAAGACGTAAGGGAAACGGAAAATTCCTTACGGTGTACGGCGCGGCGCAGAACAATTTGAAAAATATCGACGTTACGTTTCCTCTCGGCAAATTTATTTGCGTTACCGGTGTTTCGGGGTCGGGGAAGTCATCGCTCATAAACGAGATTCTCTATAAGCATCTTGCGAACGAATTAAACGGTGCAAAGCAGTTCCCCGGAAAATTCGACCGCATAGACGGAGCGGAAAATCTCGACAAGGTCATAGATATCGACCAGTCGCCCATAGGGCGCACTCCGCGCTCCAATCCCGCGACATATACGGGAGTTTTTACCGATATAAGAAAGCTGTTTTCGGAGACTGCCGACGCAAAAAAGCGCGGTTATCAGCCGGGCAGATTTTCGTTTAACGTGTCGGGCGGACGGTGCGAAGCGTGCAGCGGCGACGGAATAGTAAAGATAGAAATGCATTTTTTGGCTGATGTTTATGTTCCGTGCGAAGTGTGCAAAGGCGCACGTTACAACCGCGAAACGCTCGAAGTGAGGTACAAGGGCAAAAACATAAGCGAAGTGCTTGACATGACGGTCGAAGAAGGACTGCGCTTTTTTGAAAACCAGCCTGCGATAAAGCGCAAGCTGCAAACGCTTTTCGATGTCGGCTTGGGATACGTGCAGATAGGTCAGCCGTCAACGCAGCTTTCGGGAGGCGAAGCGCAGCGCGTGAAGCTCGCAACGGAGCTTTCAAAACGGGCGGGCGGCAACACGGTATATATTCTCGACGAGCCTACAACGGGACTGCATACCGCGGATGTACATAAGCTGATTGACGTCTTGCAGCTTCTTGTCGACGGCGGCAATACCGTTATCGTTATCGAGCATAATCTTGACGTAATAAAATGCGCCGACCATATTATAGACCTCGGGCCTGAGGGCGGTTTCGGCGGCGGCACGCTCGTTGCACAAGGTACGCCCGAGGAGATAGCGCAGTGCGGGAGCAGCTATACGGGGCAATATCTCAAAAGGCTGCTTGAACGGGACGGGGAAAACCGATGAGAGTGCTTGAATACACGGTAGACGGGGATTTCGACGGAAAAAAGCTCTATACTTTCTTAAAAGCGGGCATCCACGCGTCCGCACGGACTGTTACAAAACTGCGACACAGCGAAAACGGACTGAAAATAAACGGAGTCCGTGCGCGTACAATTGATATTCTGAAGATCGGAGACAGGGTAACAATCGAGCTGCCCGAAATTGAAAGCGATATTCCCGCCACGCATTTCGATGACCTTGATATTGTGTATGAGGATGAGGATATAATGGTGGTAAACAAACCGCCGTTTCTCGCCGTGCATCCCACTCACAACCATCAGGGCGACACGCTTGCGAATGAGTTTGCCGCGTATTTTCGTGCGAAAAACGAAAACATACCGTTCAGGGCTGTCGGCAGACTCGATAAATGCACGTCGGGGTTGGTCATTATTGCGCTGAACCGCCATGCCGCATCCGTTATGAGTGCGAATTATGACAAGACATATATTGCGATAGCGGACGGAGAGTATCACGGCTCGGGGACTGTAGACAGACCTGTTTTCCGTCCCGACCCGTGCAAGACGCTTCGCGCGGTCGGGGAGACGGGGGAGCGTGCCGTTACGCATTGGACGGCTTTGCGGACGGACGGCAAAATGTCCGTTTTGCGTGTTACGCTTGAAACGGGGCGCACACATCAGATACGTGTTCATTTTTCGTCGCTCGGCACTCCGCTCGCGGGTGATGAAATGTACGGTTCGAAGAACATGCTCATAAACAGAGCTGCGCTGCACTGTGCCGAGGTCGATTTTGTGCACCCCGTCAGCGGAGAAAAAATGCATTTTTCCGCACCTCTGCCCGATGACATGCAAAAGCTGGCCGACATTATTCGTGAAAACGCAAAAACCTCAGATGTCATATAACAACAGACAGCAAACAACAGGGGAGATGTCTGTGTTTGTCAAAAACGTCAGGGTTTGATTTTTCGCCGGCGAATGACCTCTCCGACGATTTTGTTCTGTTTTGAAAAAAACAAACGTGCGGATTTTCAAAACAAAAAAAGACTCCGACTTTTTCTTTTTTCAGTCGGAGCCTTAATTTAATCGGAGCGCATGATGTGCTTCGGATTTATATTTTAATACATTCCGCCGCCCTGTGCGTTTGCCATTGCTGCAGCCGCAGCCGCATCGGCAGCCGGGTCGGGTTTATCGGTGACAAGGCTCTCGGTGGTGAGAACCATTGCCGCTACGGACGAAGCGTTCTGGAGAGCCGAACGTGTGACCTTTGTGGGGTCGAGGATGCCCGTTTCGAACATATCGACATATTCCTCTGTTGCAAAGTTGAAGCCGTAGCCTGTTTTGCCCGAACGGACGATAGCGTCGATGATAACCGAGCCCTCGAGACCTGCGTTTGCGGCGATCTGACGGATGGGAGCTTCGATAGCTTTGAGAACGATCTTGATGCCTGTTGCCTCGTCGGTGTTTTCGGCTGTGTCGAGGAGTGCCTTTACGGCGGGTATGACGTTGAGAAGTGCGATACCGCCGCCTGCAACATAACCCTCTTCAACCGCTGCCTTTGTTGCGGCAAGAGCGTCTTCAATGCGGAGCTTCTTTTCTTTCATTTCAACTTCCGTTGCCGCGCCGACATGAATTACCGCTACGCCGCCCGAGAGCTTTGCGAGTCTTTCCTGAAGCTTTTCGCGATCAAATTCGGATGTTGTAACTTCGATCTGATTCTTTATCTGTGCTATTCTGTCTTTAATTGCATCTTTGCTGCCCGCGCCGTCAACAATAGTGGTGTTTTCTTTCGTGACTTTAACCTGCTTCGCTCTGCCGAGCATTTCAACGGTTGCATCCTTAAGCTCAAGTCCGAGGTCGGAAGTTATGACCTGACCGCCCGTAAGGATGGCAATATCCTGAAGCATCTCTTTGCGTCTGTCGCCGAAGCCGGGTGCTTTTACGCAGATGCAGGTGAAAGTGCCGCGAAGCTTGTTGACAAGAATTGTCGCAAGGGCTTCACCCTCAACGTCCTCGGCAACGATGATAAGCTTCTTGCCCGCCTGGAGAATTTTCTCAAGCAGAGGAAGAATTTCCTGAATGTTTGAAATCTTCTTGTCGGTGATGAGAATGTAAGCGTCGTCAACAACAGCTTCCATTTTGTCGGTATCCGTGACCATATAGGGTGAAATGTAACCGCGGTCAAACTGCATTCCCTCAACGACGTCGCAGTCTGTTTCGGCTGTTTTGGACTCTTCGACTGTGATTACACCGTCGGATGTCACCTTCTCCATTGCCTCTGCAATGAGCTTGCCGACCGTCTCATCCGCTGCAGAAATTGTGGCAATTCTCGCAATATCGCTGCTGCCCGTAACGGGGTGAGCAATCTTTTTGAGTTCCTCGACTGCAGTGTCGACAGCCTTTTGAATGCCCTTTTTGACAATCATCGGATTTGCGCCCGCTGCCACGTTCTTCATGCCTTCGCTTACAAGAGCCTGCGCAAGAAGCGTTGCGGTGGTGGTGCCGTCGCCTGCGATGTCGTTCGTCTTTGTCGCGACTTCCTTGACGAGCTGTGCGCCCATGTTCTCAAAAGGATCTTCAAGTTCTATTTCCTTGGCGATTGTTACGCCGTCGTTTGTGATGAGGGGTGCGCCGTATTTTTTGTCAAGCACAACGTTTCTGCCCTTGGGACCCAGTGTGATTTTAACAGTATTGCTGAGTTTATCAATGCCCGCCTGGAGAGCTTTTCTTGCATCTTCACCGTAAAGTAACTGTTTAGCCATGATAATTTCCTCCCTTATTCGGCTACAGCGAGAATGTCGCTGACTTTAACTATAGTATATTCTTCGCCGTCAATCTTGACTTCCGTTCCCGAATATTTGCTCAAAATTACTTTGTCGCCGACTTTTACGTCCATTTTTATTTCTTTGCCGTCAATCATGCCGCCGGGACCTACCGCGATAACAACCGCATACTGCGGCTTTTCCTGTGCGGCGGCAGCGAGATAAAGACCGCCCTTTGAAACTTCTTCTGCCTGTGTGAACTGCAGGACGACCTTGTCGCCCAAGGGTCTTAATTTCATAATATAACAACCTCCTGATGTAAAAATATTTACTGTTTTAGCACTCTTGTCTTTCGAGTGCTAAATATATTTTAACCCTTTTTTCGGAAAATGCAACCCCTTTCGCAAAAAAAATTGAAAAATTTTTCAAATATACATTTTTTACACGCGGCTATGCTGTCTGTGTACGGTTGACTTAAACAGTTTTATGTGATAATATATAGTAAAATAACTGAGGAGTTGAAAAAAATGTTCAGAAAATCAGCAGCCGTACTTTTGTCCGCAGTCATGATGCTCGGCACCGCATGCGCAACCGCGTCCGCAGCGAACGTAAATTTCGCCGCAGCCGCCGCATCGGAGGAGCGCAAAACGACAGAGGGCATTATTGAGGATGCCGCCGCCGAGCTTGTCGGCACGGGCGACGGGGTAACGGTCAGCGATGCGCTTGTGAATGAGATAATCGAAAAAACGGGCAATAATCCGACCGAGGAAACCGTTGACAGGACGATGAGTGAATATGCCGTTCTCGATACGAGTGAGCTGCCCGAAAAAGCACGCAAAATCGCAGAAAACGCGGAGTATAAGATTCTCGCGGACAATGTTGTTTATATTGTTGTCAACATCGAAGAAAATCCCGAATTGCTCGACCTTATTACGCTTTGCCACACTTCCGCCGCGCTGCTCGAAAAACAGAACGCTTTCGCCGCAAATTCCGAGAGAACAGACCTTTTGCTGAACGATTACAGTCACATAGCGGGTGAGCTTGCCCTGCACAGCATGGTGTATACTCTCACAAAAGCTGCAGGCGGCGCGGACAAAAACAGCAAGCTTAACAGCTACTATGAGAGCGCAAGAACCGCGGAGCTTAACCGCAACGAAACGCGCGGTGCGGGTCTTATTCAGGTGATAGGACAGCTTCTTGAATTTTTCTACAAGCTGATAACCGGAACCTTCGGCAGATAAAATACAAAAACGGGGTTGCGCACGTGCGTTAACCCCGTTTAATTTAAATGTGATGTAAATTTAACCCGCGTCGGTTTTGACGGGTCGGATTCAGTCCGTGTCACCGTCCGCTTTTAATGTTTTTCCTTGTTTGTCAATATAACCGCTGCCGCAGTAACAGCTGCCGCTGCCGCTGCCGTCGCCGTAACCGCCGCGATACGTTTTATCTGTTCCATACTTGTGGGCAGATGCGTCAGTACGAATTCGGTGAACGGCTTTTTGAGCTTATCGGAGCAAAGCTCGTCAAAGGTGAGTGTGTGAGTCGAAAAGTCGTTCGGATTGTTTTCATCAATTTCAAAGATACGTACTCCGCGCTTTCTTTTCGGACCGTATACGTTAAACCCTGCGCACTGTGTGTATATCAGTTTTATACCGTCAAGCTCCGCAGCGAACGAATTGATGTGGTCGTGTCCGACGGCAATCGCAAGACAGCCGCCGTCTTTTTTCAGAATATCAAATTCGCCGGAGTTTTTGTCCGGCGTCGCGGGTGATTCAAACATAAAGCCGCCGCTTGACTTGATTTCGTCCGGCAAAACATAAAACTCGTTTTTGTGCGTTCTGAATGCTTCGACCGCTCCCTTTGTGTGACGCGGGACTTTTTTTATCACGTCGTAAAATTCCGGCACGGGTATGTGCTGAAAGACAATATGAGGAATTTTTCCCTCGCTTTCAAGTTCGCGTTTGCGGATTTCCCCGTACCATTCGAGCTGCTCTTTGCTGACGGGGAAATACTCACCCGTTGCGCTTTGACCGCCGCTGTCGAAAAGGAACAGCTCAAACACGCATTTTTCGCCCGATTCGTCGAAAATCGGAATTGCCGCCGTGCCGCAGTCACCGTCACGCCGTTCACCTCCGACGTACCCGGGATATTTTGCGTACATAAGTTCCTGCTCGGCATTCGGTATGCCGCACTGTGCGTCATGATTGCCGAAGGTCACGCAGAAAGGCACACCCGCAGCATTCAGCGGAGCGAGATACGCAGCAATGATCGCTTCGACATTTCCGCGCGCGCCGCCCAGGCGAATGCGCGGGTCGAGTCCGTACACCTGATCTCCCGTAAAAACGGCAAGGTCGGGTTTTTCTTTTTCAACGGCAAGCGTCAGGAGCTTGACGGAATCCTCCGAAACGGGAAAAATGTCCTGAACGTCGGCAATTTGCATTATCTTGAATTTTCCGTTTTTGAATCTGAGCGTTTTATTGTTCATTTCTTTCACCGCCGAATAAAATGATAATCAAACAGCCGCAGTACGGGAATACGGCGGCTGAGAATTTTTATTTGTCAATCGAAAGTCCGAGCAGCTTGAGCTGATCGTCATCAACGGGAGACGGGCACTCCGTCATTGCTTCCGTAGCGTCCTTGAGCTTTGGATACGCGATAACGTCACGGAGACTTTCCGCGCCGAGCATCTGCATTACAAGTCTGTCAAGACCTATGCCCATACCGCCGTGCGGGGGTGGACCGAAGCGGAACGCGTCGAGCAGATAGCCGAACTTCTGATGCGCTTCTTCGTCGGAAAGTCCGAGAAGCTCGAAGATTTTGCTCTGGAGTTCGGGGTTCGTTATGCGTATTGAACCGCTCGAAAGCTCAATGCCGTTGAGCACGAGGTCGTATGCTTTCGCTCTGACCGCGCCTTTGTCGCTTTCGAGATATGGAAGACATTCGTCAAGAGGAGCGGTGAACGGGTGGTGCATCGCTACCCATGTCTGAGTTTCGTCATCCCAATCAAAGAACGGGAACTCAACTATCCAGAGGAGATTGTAGCCGTCCTTTATTATGTTAAGCTTCTTTGCGACTTCGTTTCTCAACGTGCCGAGTGTGGTCAGCGCAAGCGTTTTTCTCTTGTCGGCGACAATGAGAATCACGTCGCCCTTTTCCGCGCCCGCTTTTGCGAGTATTTCGTTCATCTTCTCTTCGGTGATAAATTTGCCGAACGAGGACGATACGCCGTCGTCTGTTATGCGAACCCATGCGAGTCCCTTTGCGCCGATGC
Source organism: Bacteroidaceae bacterium (assembly GCA_963620305.1). GTDB lineage: Bacteria > Bacillota > Clostridia > Oscillospirales > Acutalibacteraceae > RUG806. The sequence continues at coordinate 13,095 of CAVFAD010000008.1, forward strand.
CCTTTGCGTGTTCTGTTAGCTTGTCTATTTCTTTTCTTGTAAGCTCAAGTACCGCTTCTTTCGCCGTGAAAGCTCTTACCGTGCCGCCGTCGGCAACCGTGCTTTCAAACACGCTGAAGCCGCAGTCCTTAACGGTATCGGTGAGGTCGAACAGCTCCATTGCGAAGCGCGTGTCGGGTTTGTCCGAACCGTAGCGTTCAAGTGCGTCTTTGTACTTAAGACGGGGCAGGGGAGTGACAATATCAACATCGAGAGCTTCTTTGAACAGCTTTTTCATGAAGCCTTCAATCAGTTCGAGGACGTCGTCAACATCGACAAAGCTCATTTCGAGGTCTATCTGCGTAAATTCGGGCTGACGGTCGGCGCGGAGGTCTTCGTCGCGGAAACACCGCGCTATCTGCATGTAGCGGTCAAAGCCTGCAACCATCGAAAGCTGCTTGTAAAGCTGCGGCGACTGCGGCAGCGCGTAAAATTCCCCGTTGTGAAGACGGCTCGGAACAAGGAAATCGCGTGCGCCTTCGGGGGTGGACTTCATAAGTATCGGCGTTTCTATCTCAATGAAGCCGTGGTCGTAAAAGTAGTCGCGGGTGATTTTTGTGACTTTGTTTCTGAAAAGAATGTTTGACTGAAGGTCGGGACGTCTTAAGTCGAGGTAGCGGTATTTAAGACGTGTCGTTTCGGCTGTCTGACAGTTGGGTACTATTTCGAACGGCGTTGTTTCGCTTTTTGACAAAATACGAAGTTCTGTTACGAAAAGTTCAATGTCGCCGGTGGGCAGCTTGTCGCTCTTTGCCGAACGCTCACGCACCGTGCCTACGGCTGCAAGAACATATTCGCTTCTTACCGAAGCTGCCTTTTCGAAGACTTCTTTGTCGGTATTCTCGTCAAACGCAAGCTGCAGAATGCCTGTTCGATCCCTTAAATCTATAAAAACGAGTCCGCCGAGGTTACGCGCTCTCTGCACCCAGCCGAAAACGGTAATTTCTTTTCCTGTGTCGGCGGCTCTGAAATTGCCGCAGTAGTCCGTTCTCTTTAATCCTGCCAAAAATTCCATTTATTTTTTTCCTCCGTTCAAAAGCGACAAACCCGAACCTATGCCGTCACCGCTGCCGTCGCCGTCAAAATCGTCATCGCCGTCATCTTCGTCTTCTCCGAACAGTGACGCGCACATCATTTCTCCGACAAAGTACTCGAAGTCGTCGACGAAGCCGTCAAGCTCGAACTCAAGCGTCTCGCCGTTGCTCATGTCCTTAATCTTTATCGTACGGCTTTCTATTTCTTCGCCGCCCAAAACGGCTGTAAACATGACATCGCGCTTGTTTGCGTACTTCATCTGCGCCTTGAGAGATCTGTCCGCAAGATCCGTTATCGCGTAAACGCCGATATCTCTCAATTCGTACACGATTCTCATCGCTTCGAATGAATATTCCGGAGAAGCGGGAATCACATACAGTATCGGCGGCAGTTCTTTCGGCAGATCCGTGCCGTTTGCCGCCAGCAGCAGCATAAGGCGTTCGATGCCCATTCCGAAACCGCACGCGGGAATGCTGTCGCCCGACAGTTCCTTTATGAGTCCGTTGTATCTTCCCCCGCCGCAAACCGTGCCCTGTGCACCTATTGCCGAGGAGACAAATTCAAAAACGGTATTCGTATAATAGTCGAGTCCGCGGACGATGTGAGGATTTACGACGTAATCAATATTCATTGCATCGAGGTATTTTTTTACTTTTTCAAAGTGCGATTCGCAATCATCGCACAAAAAGTCAAGCATTACCGGCGCGTCCTTCGCAATCTCTCCGCACACGGGACTTTTGCAGTCCAGAATGCGCATCGGATTTTTTTCAAGGCGCGTAAGGCATGTTTCGCAAAGATTGTCCTTGCGCTCTTCAAAATATTTTTTCAGCTCCGCGTGATATTTTTTGCGGCATTCGGGACAGCCTATCGAGTTTATTTCAATACGTATGTCGAAAATTTCGAACTTTTCAAAAATATTGTTTGCAAGCGCAATTATCTCCGCGTCCGCTGCAGGAGAGTCCGAGCCGAGCGTTTCGACACCGAACTGATGAAATTCGCGCAGACGTCCCGCCTGCGGTTTTTCGTAGCGGTAGCATGAAGTTATATAGTAATATTTCTGCGGGAGCGGCTCGTTGAAAAGACCGTGCTCGAGAAATGCGCGGGCGCATCCCGCCGTACCCTCGGGGCGCAGTGTAACGCTGCGGTGTCCGTTATCCTCGAAAGTGTACATTTCTTTTTGCACAACGTCGGTCGTCTCGCCTACCGAACGCTTGAAAAGCTCCGTGTGCTCAAATACGGGAGTTCGTATTTCTCTGAAATCGGAATTTATTGCACATTGGGAAAGTACATTTTCCACGACTTTACGTTTGCTGCATTCGTCGGGCAGAACGTCTGCCGTTCCGCGCGGTGCTTTTGTGAGAAGGGTCATAAACTGTCTCCTTGTGGAATATTTTCAGGTGTTATTTTACAAGCTCGCGCCAGTCAAGGTCGCCTCTTTCGAGTCCTCTTACGAGCGATTCTGCGGTGGCGATGTTTGTTGCTACGGGGATGTTGTGGACATCGCACAGCCTCAGCAGATCGTGATCGTTCGGCTCGTACGGCTTGGGATTGAGAGGATCTCTGAACATGAGCAGAAGGTCTATTTCGTTGCACGAAATACGTGCGCCTATTTGCTGTGCGCCGCCCTGTGAGCCGCTCAGATATTTTATTATCGGCAGTCCGGTTGCATCTTCGACAAGCTTTCCGGTTGTGCCTGTGGCGCATAATGTGTGGTGGCTTAAAATTCCGCAATACGCGATGCAGAATTGAGTCATAAGTTCTTTTTTGGAATCGTGTGCAATAAGTGCAATGAGCATTTCTCCACCGTCCTGTCTTAAGTTTGTTTTTATTTTTCTATACGTTTTGTGAAATAATTGTATACATTGCAGTGCCGCTGCGATATTGTCACCCTAAATAATACCATACTCTCTCATGAATGGCAAGAATTATTTCAGCAGTGACAGCTTTAATTCGACATTTTCGCCCGTTACTCTGCGCGCGATTCTTGAAAACGCGTTTTCCGCGAGCATTTTTTTTCTTTTTGTCTCAGAAAAACGCAGTGCATCGTCCTCGGGAACTATGCCGATGAGCCGCACGAGCGAAGCGTCGATTATCTCGTCTACAGACATAAGTTTTCCTTTTTTTGCCGCCTTAAGGTCATATCTGTTTATGATAAGACGCGTTTCGCGGACACCTGCCTCGCGCAGCTTGCCGTCAACCGCTGCCGCGCCTTTTACCGATATCTTGTCGCCGGTTGCAGCAATAAGACCGTACTGCGCCGCTGCTGCCGCTCTGAATACACCCGTGCCGAGTCCTGCGGGGGCATCCGTTATTATTACATCGTAGCTGCCGTCAAGAGCTTCCGTCAGCTTCGCGACCGCATTTTTGCTGTTTTCGCCGACAGTTACGGACGGCGCGCATATAAGCGACAACCCGTCGAATACATTTGTTACTGCGTCGGCGGGAGAACAGCTGCCGTTAAAAACATCGTACCAGCCGAAAGAAGCGAATTCGCGGCAGCCGAGCATTGTGTCGAGAGAAGCGAGTCCCGCGTCACAGTCGATGAGAAGTGTATTTACACCCTGTTTTGCAAGAGCCTTGCCGAGTCCCGCCGCGATCGTGGATTTGCCTACCCCGCCTTTTCCGGACGCAATGACTATTCTTTTTGCCATATGTGAAAAATCCCTTCTGTCAGTCGATAAGCGTATTTTCGGTGCGCACGTTTCTTACTTCGCCCATTTTTGAGAAGTAATATTCGAATATATCTGCCGCAACCTGTGCCGTTGAAGAACCGCTGCCCGCGTTTTCGATAACGACGGCAATGGAGATTTCCGCGTCTTCATACGGACCGAAAGCGATAAGAAAACCGTCTGTGCCTTCCACATACACGCCGTTTACGCGGCGCGTTTTTTCAGCCGTGCCGGTTTTGCAGGCAACTTTATATCTCAGATTTCCGAGATAAGGCTCACAGCTCGTTTCGTTTGCGACGATATACATGCCGCCCTTTACGGTGTCTATTGATTCTTTGCTGATGTTGGTTTGCGCTGCGACTTCCGGCTCATGTTCATAAAGTGTGGTTGAGTAGTCTGCGGAGAGTACCTTGCTGACGAGGTACGGGACGTAACGCGTGCCGCCGTTTGCTATAGTCGCGCAGTAGTTTGAAAGCTGCAGCGGAGTGAAAGAGTTATCCGACTGACCGATGGCTGCAAGCAGCGTTTCGCCCGATTTCCAACCTTTTCCGACCGAATCGCGGTATTCGATGCCGGCAAGAATGCCCTGAACCTCGTCGATTTCTATCCCCGTTTTCTGTCCCAATCCGAACAGCTTTGAATAAGCGTTCAGTTTTTCGATGCCGAGCTGCCGTGCTATCTCAAAGAAGAAAATATTGCAGGATACGCCGAGCGCACGCTGTACATTGATGTTTCCGTGAGCGGTTTTGTTGTAGCAGGCAAAGGTTTGGTCGATATATGTATACTGACCTCCGCACAGGTATTTCGAGTCTTTTGTTATGATGCCTTCCTCAAGTCCCGCAAGAGCTACGCACGGCTTCATGGTGGAACCGGGGGAGTACGCGCTTTGAAATGCTCTGTTCCAAAGAGGCTTGCCGGGGTCTTGGCTTAATTCGTCGTAGTCATCGTAATACGTCGCAAGACTGTAGCTCGGATATGTTGCGGCGGCAAGCACCGCGCCCGTTTTTACATCCTGAACCACTACCGCACCCGCAGGAGTAAGCCCTTTTGCTATCGCTTCGTCGTCGGTAACGGTTTTTATCCGTTCCTCAAGTGAAGACTGCGCAATTTCCTGTATATCCTTATTTATTGTTGTTATTACGGTGCCGCCCTGTTCGGGAACGACGGAATAGCTTTCTTCAATGTTGCCGTTCCGGTCGACGGACAGCGTTTTCACGCCGTTTTTTCCGCGCAGGTACTGCTCCATTGCTTTTTCTATGCCGTTTTTGCCGATTGAATCCGTGAGTGAATAGGCGGTTGCTTTTATCTGTGCCGTTTTTTCGCTGTCGGATGCGGCATCCTTCAAAGCGTTTTCGGTTTCGGCTTTTTTTTCGCTGTATTCTTCCGCGCTCAGCGCACCGACCGTACCGAGAAGGTGCGCGGCAAGGGTGCCGTTGCCCGTATATTTGCGCACGGAGCGCACCTGCGCGTCCACACCCGTGTAAAAACTGCTGTTTTCCTTTATATATGCAATTGTTGTGACGGAAACATCCTCGCTGAAGGTGTACGGTGCATAAACCGAAAAGCCGCTTTTTTTCATGTTGTACCGAACCGACATCAGCCTTATTGCGTCCGTCTTTGAGTATTTTTCAAGACCGAATTCCTCCGACATTGCGTCATAGCAGTTTTGCGCCGTCGCATACGGATTGAGATTGAGCATGGACGGCGATTTCATTTTAGTTATGTCGCTTTCCCTGTCCTCGGGAAAGTACGGCTCGCCGTTTTCGTCAAGCAGCAGCGGCAGAGTGTCAATCCATTCTTCGTTCCTGCTTTCAAGCAGATTTATAAGGCTCATCAGCACGGAGTTGATTTCTTCGTTCTCAGACGGAAATTCAAGAGCATTGAATATCAGCGAATTGACCTGCTCGTTATAGACGAGCGCGTTGCCGCTGCGGTCGAGTATTTCGCCGCGCGAAGCGGAAACCGTCACATCGTAGCTTTTTACCGACGAAGTCGAATCGCCGTCATTTCCCGCGCCGTATACCTGTATCATAAAAAGCACGGCGATAAAGACCGCCGCCGTAAGTACGGACGCGATCGAAAAAACGGTTATTCTCGGTTGTTTTTTCTTTTTGTTTTTCATAATTCAGCGTATGTTTACCGAATCGGAATGCGTTGCCGTGTCGGCTGAGCACATTCGGTTGCGGATGTGAACTACGGGATAAAATACGGCGGGAGTCAGCACCGTCGAAAGAATAACGGACGGAACGTACTCGCTTTTGAGCAGCATTCCCGTGTATGAAATGTCGTGGATAAAGCAGTTGAAAAAGAGCAGTATCAGGCAGTATGCCGTGCCCGACGCTGCGGTAAAAAGCATTGCCGTGAGAACGGTATTTCTGAAAACATAGTGCGCAAGAAGTCCTGCCGCGCAGGCGATTATCGCATAGTACAGCGTAAATATGCCGTCAGTTGCGGACGAAGCCGTGTCCGTCAGCACGCCTGCCAGAAGTCCGAAGCAAAGTCCCGCATATTCGCGCTCTGCCATTGCAACGGAAACCGTAAGCGGCAGCAGGAGTCCCGTTGAAAACGGTACCGAATACGAAACAAACGACGCAGTGTACTGCAGCAAAAATACAGCCGTCACGGCAGCCGCGAAAATGCCTCTGCGCAGTATTTTAAATTTTGTTTCACGTCTCATTGTGTGTCCCCGTTCTGCCCGCGCGAATTTGACTGACCGTTGAAGTATGTTATGATGAAAACATCCGTTATTTCCTTGCTGTCGACACCGGGGGTGACGCACGCATATGCGGAAATATCCGTTTCTTCGTTCACTACTTTCGAAACGGTGCCGATTATGAGATCCTTCGGGAAAATGCCGCCGATTCCCGAGGTGCATACTATTCCGCCGGGTACTACGGGAGTGGAGCGCGAAAGTCCCGATATGCGGAGCATGCCGGTCTTTGCGAGACCCGCGTCCGATTCCGTGTAGCAGTCCTCGCGCGTTCTTATTTCGTACGCACCGACGCTTACCTTAGGGTCGAGAAGCGTTCTGACGACGGCGGTGCTTTTCGACACCTCTTTGACACAGCCGATAAGATACCTGCCGTAGATAACCGGGTCGTTTACGGAAATTCCGTCATCGCTGCCCTTGTCGACCGTGAACGCGCCGTATATGTCGCCGGTGTCCCGCAGCACTACCGACGCAGGCTCGAAGGTGTAGTCGGGGTTCTCCGATTTTATTTCAAGGAAAGCTTCATAGGAATTGAGCCTGTGCAGAGTGTCGTAGTAATCCGCAAGCTCGCTCCGTGCACTTTCAAGCTCGTTTTGCAGCGAATTTATTTCGTCGATATATGTTTTTGACGATTTGAAGCGTGCGCCGAATTGCGCAAGCTTCTTTGCAGCCGTCTCCGAGATTGAGTTCAGAGGCGCAAAAATTTTACCCGCAACGGAGGTGACGGGAGCGGTGCCGTCGTTTGACACGGCGGCAACAAAAATGCCGAGCAGCAGCGACAGCATAACACAGAGTATTATCTTAAATTTTGTGCCTGAAAAAAAACTGCGCATCAGTATTACTCCGATTTCAGTGATTGAAAATGTTGAGCGTGTCCTTTTCGAGACATATCGCCGTGCCTGTAACAACGCAGTCGAGCGGATTCTCGGCAACCCTGACGGGCATACCCGTTGTGTCGGAAATGAGCTTGTCAAGACCGCGCAGCAGCGCGCCGCCGCCCGTGAGCATTATGCCCGAATCCATTATGTCGGACGCGAGCTCCGGCGGAGTTTTTTCGAGCGTGGAACGGATGGCTTCGACTATCTGCGCCACGGGGTCGGCAAGAGCCTCTCTTATGTCTTCCGATGTGACTTCAACATTTTTCGGCAGTCCGTCGATGAGGTTTCTTCCGCGTATGTCCATTGCACCTTCGCCGTCGTACGGTGATGCCGAACCTATGCTTATTTTGATTTCTTCCGCCGTGCGTTCGCCGATGAGGAGATTGTATTTTCTTTTTATAAACTGCACTATGGTTTCGTCGAACATGTCGCCCGCAACTCTCACCGAGCGCGACGTTACGATGTCACCGAGTGAAATGACGGCTACTTCGCTTGTGCCGCCGCCTATGTCGGCTACCATGCTGCCCGATGCCTCGGCAACGGGCAGTCCCGCGCCTATTGCCGCAGCCATAGGCTTTTCTATAAGGCTTACATAGCGTGCGCCCGCGCTTTTTGCCGCGTCGTGCACCGCCTTGCGTTCGACCTCCGTAACTCCGGACGGAATGCATATCATGACTCTCGCTCTGCCGAACGGCGAACCGCTCATTGCTTTTTTTATGAAACGCGAGAGCATGTCCGCAGTCATGTCGAAGTCGGCAATGACACCGTCTTTAAGCGGCTTTACAGCCGTTATCGAGCCGGGTGTCCGTCCTATCATTTGCTTCGCTTCGTTGCCGACCGCCACGACTTTAGGCGGGTTTGCTTTTACGTCCACGGCGACCACCGACGGTTCGCGGACGACTATTCCTTTGTTTTTTACGCATACGAGCGTGTTGGCAGTGCCGAGATCTATTCCTAAATCTACCGAGAATAACATAAACAAGATTTCCTTTCGGGGCGCGGCAAAGGCAGTCGTTGCCGTAAATATACTTCTTTTATCCGCGCTGCTTTGATTTTTCGCATTGACGGAATTCGGTTAAAATGTGGAGCTCATGTCTCCCTTTACCGTGTCGTTGACTGCTGCTTTTTTCTCGGAGCCTGCGATTTTTTTCTGAAGAAGCTCCCAATAGAGATTCTCGTCAAACGGGATATCCACCGTTTTATCGAGCCATGAGGAGAGGAAAGCGGCATTTGAAATTGTGAGTCCGTTTATTCCCTCCGCGCCCTCTGCCGTAAGAGGCTCACCTCTGAGAATATGCGCCGCAAAGGCATTCATGACACCCGCATGCTGTTCGTTCTTTCCGTCCGTTTCGGGAATTATACGGGTGCCGTTTATTTTGCCGAAGCCGTCCTCCGCGCTTTTGATAAACTCGGAGGTAAGCTCGTCGAGAACGTATACTTCAAGATCGTAATCGTTTTTCTTATCGTTAAACTCGCAGATTATTTTTGCTTTATCCATGGTTATTTCAAGACGGTTTGTGCCGGGGCAGTCGCCTGTCGAAGTGATGAACGTGCCCGACGCGCCGTTCGGATATTCGGCATATATCGTGACATCGTCTTCAACTTCGATGTTGTGCCACCGACCTTCTCTGCAAACCGCCTTTATTTTGCTCGGCATGCCGCATATCCACTGCCACATGTCAAGCTGATGCGGGCACTGATTGAGCATCACTCCGCCGCCTTCGCCTGCCCATGTTGCTCTCCAGTCGCCCGAATCGTAGTATGCCTGTGTACGGAACCAGGAGGTGATTATCCAGCTTACGCGTCTCATTTCGCCGTATTCGCCGCCCGAAACAAGCTCTTTTACTTTGCGGTAAACGCAGTTCGTGCGCTGATTGAACATGATAGCGTATGTCCTGTCGCTCGTTTTGGCGAAATCAATAATTTCCCGCACCTGTTTTGTGTAGACCCCTGCGGGTTTTTCGCTCATAACGTGAAGTCCCGCAAGCATGGCTTCTTTGCAGAGAGACGGATGTGAATAGTGCGGCGTTGCAATAATCGCGGCATCGCACAGTCCGCTGTCAAAAAGCTCCTTCGCCGTGTTGAAGCAGCGTACGGACGGACAAATCCGAGCAGCTCTTTCGAGCCTGTCCGGTTTGATATCCGCTATCGCCGTCACCTCGATTTCGGGCATTAACCCCTTTACGTAATTGTTAAGGTGGCTTGAACCCATGTTTCCTACGCCTACGATGCCGAGTCTTACTTTTTCCATGCAAAAAACTCCTCTGTGAGCCGATGCTCCCCGCGTTTTGTTTTTATCCCGTTTATTATAGCACGCAGCATAAAATAAAATCAACATTTTAATCTCAAAATAACGGTACTGCGGAGATTTTTGCCGTTTTTTGATGTCGTGTGATGCCGCCGCGCGTGTGTTTGCGGTGTTTCGGCAAAAAAAGCCGCCGTGTCTTGCGGCGGCAGCTCGGTGTCAGGCTGACGGGCGACATGAAGGCGACTCGCGTCAGCTTGGAATTTTTATGATTTTATGCCATAAGCTCTCTGATAACAAAGGTGCAGTCCGCCATATCCATAATCTTGGGAACGGGGTAGAGCGGGTTGCCTTCCTTCAGCGCGCGCTTTGCAATGGTGGGAATGTCTTCTTCCCTGATAAAATCGAACTTTGACGGAATTTCCATTTTTTCGTTAAGCTCTCTTATCTTTGCGATGAACAGCTGCGCTTTTTGCTCCTCGTTCATGCCTGCGGTGTCAAGACCCGCGACATCGGCAAGCTTTGCGAGAGGCTTGTAAGCCGACGAGCCGAAATAATCAAGCACGTAGGGAAGAATTACGGCATTTGCAAGACCGTGAGGTGTGCCGTACATACCGCCGAGGTTGTGCGCGATTGCATGTACATAGCCGACATAAGCTCTTGTGAACGCAAGTCCCGCAAGATACGACGCCTCAAGCATATTTTCACGCGCGGCAATGTTTTTGCCGTCCTCGTAAGCAGTGAGAATGTTGTCGAAGATCATCCTTGTCGCTTTTTCGGCGCATTCGCGTGTCGATTTGGTGTTCGATCTGCCTATATATGCTTCAACCGCATGCGTAAGCGCGTCCATTCCGGTCGTGGAAGTAATCTTTTTGGGGAGACCTACGGTAAGCTCGGGGTCGAGTACCGCGACCTTGGGACGGAGTCTCGGGTCGTTTATGGCATTCTTTTCATGGGTAACGGGGTTTGATACAACTGCCGCAATGGTGGTTTCGCTGCCTGTGCCCGCCGTGGTGGGAACCGCGAAAAGAGGCGGGAGTTTTTTGATGACCTTGAGTACTCCGCGCATTTCGGGTATGCTCTTGTCGGGACGCGCCACCCTTGCGCCGCACGCTTTTGCGCAGTCCATAGGCGAACCGCCGCCGAATGCGACTATGCCGTCACAGCCGTTCGTTTTGTAAAGCTCAAGTGCGGCTTCGATATTGTCTATCGTGGGGTTCGGCTGAACGCCGTCGTAAACAACATAGCTGATTCCGGTTTCCTCAAGTCCTTTGAAAAGACCGTCAAGAAGATGAAGTCCCATAAGTCCCTTGTCCGTCACGACAAGGACGCTCTTAAGACCCTTTTCTTTTATCTTGGCGGGGAGGAGTTTAACGGCGCCTTCGCCCTTTATGAGTTCGGGTTCCGTCCAGTCGAGGAAATTGACCGCAAATTTCATTACGGTCTGATATGCTCTGCAATAAACATTAAAAAGTTTTGACATCGCGATTTTCCTTCCGTTATATTTTTCGATACACTATTATATTCCTTTGCGCGGGACAATTCAAGTATTTATTCGCCGTATATCCATTCGTAAAGGAAATTTTTGTTTTTTTCGAGATTTACCAGGACGACCGACATTCCGTCGCGTGTGCCGTATTCCCATGTTCCGTCCGCAGGAATCTGCGTCTGTTCCGTTTCGCCGAGCAGACACGGCAGCACCTTGAGGGCGAGTCCCGTGAGTTTGTTTTTCGGGACGGAGCAGCTTATCTCCGACGCAACGGAGCGTATAAGCTTTGCAGTCTTAAACGGATTCATTTTTGCCATTTTTTTAAGCACGAGCATAATGGTTTCGCGTTGACGCTCGGTACGCTGAAAATCCGACTGTCCGTGCCTTATGCGGCAGTATGCGAGAGCCTGCGTACCGTCAAGGTGGATGTTTGTGCCGGGCTCTATGTATACGCCCTCTTCCGCGAGGGCTTTTGCCTCCGTCTCGTCGATTTCCGCCACGGTTATGCCGTCCACGGCACTGACTACTTCTCTGAAAATGTCATAGCCTATCTTTGCGTAGCCGTCTATTTTTATGCCGAAATTAAGTTCTATGGAATCGCATGTCAGCTGAGGACCGCCGTCGCTGTAGGAACAGGCGTGTGTCAGCTTCGTTTCGCCGTGTCCGGGTACGGTAATATACATGTCGCGCAGAAAAGAGGTGAGCTTTATCTTGCGGTTTTTTGAATCTACGGATATCAGAACCATCGCATCGGAACGTGTGGACGCTTCCGTGCTTTCGGTGTCGATGCCCATAAGCAGAATATTTGTTACCCTTGAGCTGCTTTTAAGCTTGTCCTCCGAGATATAAGGGTTATCGGAAAAGTCGACAGGCGTATAGCCGCCGAGCACATATGCGAGTGCGCCTGCGCCGCCTCCTGCCGCAAGAATTATCACTGCCAGCAGCGCGGCGAGAAAAACCGTGCCTTTGCTGTGCTTTTTCTTCGCGGGCGGGTTTCCGAAACCCGCGGCGGTTTCGGTTTCTTTCTTTGAGGTTCTGTTGTTTTTTGCGGCTTCGTCCGCATGTCTGTTCGTTGACGGTACAGTTTTTTCGGCTGTTTTTCGCTGTGCCGACCGTGATGCCGATGCCGGCTTTGACGCGCGGTCGGATGCTGTGCCGCTGCCCGTATGCCGTTCGGCGGGGTGTACGGCTCTTGCGGCTGTCGGCTGTGACGGGTGTGACTGCGGTGCGGTTCCGACGTTGTTTGGCGTGCGGTGCGCGGCGGAGGAAGCGCGTGTCTGTGTGTTCTGCCGAGAGAAGCCGGGCGAAGCGCTGCCGCTGCCGTACACTGCCGAAGACGTACCCGTCGGCGCGGCTGCGGCAGACGGAGCTGCGGTGCTGCGCCGAGGCGAGGAGGTGATGTGCTGCGTCGGCGCGTTATTTGTAAATACCGTGGTAGAGCCGGCGGCATAGCCTCTTGCCGAGCGTCCCGCGAAAGCTGCGGGTGCGGAGCCGTCCCTGTTTTCGGCATCGGAAAAATTGCGGTGATCCGTCATACTTATACCTCCGAACAAGATAGGGTGCTGAGTGCTCCCCACGCACCCAGTATATTATACTTACGCGTGTTTTGCAACACATATTTGGTAAAAACGCGCTCCCATGCTCATTGCATGCCGACGGAAACGAAAATTTTATATATTTTGCCGCAAAAGCGTAAAAAGACCTTGAAAAAGCGTACGGCGTTATATATAATTAGGTAAATCACGAAAATTGCGGAGAGCTGTATGTTAGGGAAAACGGTTAAAGTCAAGGTGACGAAGCCATGCAATTATTTCGATGTCAAAACGGGTATCCGATATCTGATAAATTACGGTATTGCCGAAGCAAGGAATGAAAAAAGAAGCTTTGTGCTCGGTGCGTACATTTTGGGAGTAAATCATCCGGTAAGGGTTTTTGAGGGGAAAATAATCGCGGTTTTGCATTATACGGGCAGCAACAAATCGGTCCTTGTCGTTGCGCCGAAAAACATGAAACGGATCGACTATGAAATAAAGGACATTCTGGAGTTTGCCGAAAAACGCGACAGCTACACGCTCGAATGCCTTTACGAGCATTCCTGCGGCGCGGTCGTGTTCCGTAAGATAGGCGAGGAATTCAGGTATCTGCTTATAAAAAACAAACGAAGCAACCATTGGGGTTTTCCGAAAGGACACATGGAAAGAGGAGAAACGCGCGAACAGACCGCAAAGCGTGAGGTCTTGGAGGAAACGGGACTGCATATACATATTTTTGACGATTTTTGCTCCGAATCGCAATACCGCATCGGGTCAAGAATAGAAAAGCGCGTGGACGTATTCCTTGCGTCGACAAGGGACACGAACACCGTGATACAAAAAGAAGAAATCGAAGACTATATTTGGCTTCGCTTCGGTGACGCCGTAAACATGCTTCGTTTTGAGAACGACAGGGAAATTCTCGTGTCCGCAAAAAAATACATGGCGGAACACGCAATCGTTTAGGAGGACAACATGACCGAAAAACTTGCCCAGTGGTTTATTGACATTTTCGCAAACAGGCTCGGGGGCGAGCTTACCGCTTTTATAGCGTCGCTTATGCCGGTGCTTGAGTGCCGCGGCGGTATGATCATCGCCAAGCTTTTTGATATTCCGTTTATAAAAGCATTCCTCATTTGCTATCTCGGAAACATGATTCCCATGCCGTTTATTCTGCTTTTTATAAGGCGGATACTCGAATTTATGAAAAAGCACAACATCCTCAGGAAATTTATAGAAAAAATGGAAGGCAGAGCCGACAAGAACCGCGATAAAATCATGCGCTGCAAGCAGTGGGGACTTCTCATTTTCATTGCGATTCCGCTGCCCGGAACGGGCGGATGGACGGGTTCGCTTTTTGCCGCGCTGCTCGACATTGATTTCAAAAAAGCACTGCCTATAGTTGCACTCGGTGTGTTTGTGGCTGATCTTATCATGTCCGTGCTTACCTACGGAGTGGGCGCGATATTCACCTGATGCTTTTCGGAGAGGGAATAAGAAATGAAAAAAGAAATCGGTAAGACATCGCTGCTTTATCGCATCGGGGTTATGTTCGGCACCGACCGTTTTCACAACGTGATGACGGCTGTATGTATTGTTGCGGGAGTCACATGGGTCATTGCGTATATCGTTTGCGCCGCCTGCCGCGACAGTATGCTGGCGCAGACCGCCGCCGACCTTGCCCGACGGGGCGAGGAGGAATATCGGCTCGTTATATCGTCGCCGATGTTTACGGCTCTGAAAATTTCAATGTATTTCATTCCCGTCGCGAGTATACTGTGGGCGGTTTCGACCGTTTCCGCAGAAAAAAAGAAAAAACTGTTATGCGAAAAAAAACTGTTGTTTACGGCATTGGCATGTATTGCCGCTGCGTCGTTTGCGGCGGTTATCGACCTTGCACGGGTACACATGATATTCGGATAAAAAACTAAAATTTGCAACATAAAAGGAGCAGACAAATGCAAATCTATGAAGAACTTAAGGCGCGGGGACTTATAGCGCAGGTTACGAACGAAGCTGAAATAAGCGAAATGGTCAACAGCGGAAAAGCGACGTTTTACATAGGATTCGACTGTACTGCGGACAGCCTTACCGCAGGTCACTTTATGGCACTTACGCTCATGAAGCGTCTTCAGCAGGCTGGCAACCGTCCCATTGCCCTTATCGGCGGCGGCACTACCATGATAGGCGACCCCTCGGGACGTACCGATATGAGGAGGATGCTTACGCGCGACGATATAAACCACAACGCCGAGTGCTTTAAACGTCAGATGGAACGCTTTATAGAGTTCGGCGAGGGAAAGGCTCAAATGGTTAATAATGCCGATTGGCTGCTTGATCTCAACTATGTCGAATTGCTCAGAGAGGTCGGCACATGCTTCTCCGTCAACAATATGCTTCGTGCCGAATGCTATAAGCAGAGAATGGAAAAGGGACTTTCCTTCTTTGAATTTAACTACATGATAATGCAAAGCTATGACTTTTATTATCTTTTTCAGCATTATGATTGCAATATGCAGTTCGGCGGCGATGACCAGTGGTCGAATATGTTAGGCGGTACCGAGCTTATCAGAAAAAAACTCGGTAAGGATGCGCATGCCATGACCATAACTCTTCTTACCGATTCTCAGGGGCGAAAAATGGGCAAAACAGCGGGAAATGCCGTGTGGCTCGACCCGAACAAGACTTCGCCGTTTGAGTTTTATCAGTATTGGAGAAACGTCGACGATGCCGACGTGCTCAAGTGCATAAGAATGCTTACGTTTATTCCCGTAGAGGAAATAAAGCTCATGGAAAATTGGGAGGGCAGCCGCCTTAACGAGGCAAAAGAAATTTTGGCTTTCGAGCTTACAAAGCTTGTTCACGGCGAGGAAGAAGCCGCAAAAGCGCAGTCCGATGCGCGCAGCCTGTTTGTTTCAGGCGGCGCAAATGCGCCCGAAGCATGTATTTCAGCCGATGATTTGACTGACGGCAAAATAGATATTGTCGCGCTTCTTGTCAAAACGGGTCTTTGTGCGTCAAAATCCGATGCAAGACGTGCCGTAGACCAGGGCGGTGTTTCGGTTGACGGCGAAAAAGTTACCGACAGCAAAATGTCTTTTGATGAAGCCGCGCTTAAAAACGGCGTGCTTGTCAGGAAAGGCAAAAAGAGCTTTAAAAAGGCAATCATGTAAAAATATTCGCCGTATGTGCAATTACGGCGAAACGGCAAGCATAGCCTGTCACGTGCGGAAAGTTTCCGTGCGGACAGGCTTGTTTTTTTTGCGCGAACGGGTAAGGGCGGCATGGGTTCGGCACTTTTCGCCCTTTTCGTCTTGACTTGCGTCAGCAAGAGAAGCACCTCAAAAGACGAAAATTGCTCGAAAATTAACTGCTGTCGGGTGCAAAGCAGTTTTGCCTGAGCCGATTCATATCAGGCAAGGCAAAGCCCGAAGCGAATACTTGACGTATTTGCGAGGGTTTTAACGCAGCATGGGCTAAATCCGACCTGTCAAAACCGGTACGGGTTCAAATCCCGTCAGCTTAATTTTCGTACAGTGTTTCTTTACCCGTTCGTCGTATTTTTACTTCTACCGTGATATCGGCTGTAAAATTTCCGTCAAATATGCCGTTGTTTCCCGCCGATTCACGATACCGTTTCGGATCCGAAAGCCACAGCCGGCGGTTGAAGCGGCAGATATCGCATTGCGCTTCGCCGTATGCGGCACTTAAGGCAAGCTCGGCTTGGTTTTTTATTTGCGCTTCACATCGGAGACGGACGGTTTCCACTGCGTCTGTTGTCAGCTTTGTGAAATCCTCGGACTCAAATTCCGTGATGTCGCACTCCGTTTTTATGCTGACCGAAAACACCGAACCGCCTTTCACCGGCGGCTTTATTTTTGTTTTGCTGTCGACGGCGCGAACCGTAAATCTGCCGCCCGCAGCTTCAACCGCAAGGTCTGCGGAGGAAATGCGGTTAATGAGATACAGAAGTCCGCGCGTTTCGTACCGTCCGACGGTTTTTGTAAGTCTGTTGTCCGAAAAAAGAGCCGTGCCGATTATTTCAATGCGGCAGTCTTCGCTCATTTCCTCGCGTCGCACGCCGATTACGGGGCAAAATGCACCGCTTTTATCGTCTAGCAGCAGATTTATGAATTTGTATAACGGGACACCGACGACGTTGCCGTTGTTTGCACCCGACCTGACGGCAGTTTCGATAACCGCTGCGCCTATTGTGTTTTTGCCGAACGGTGCGCCGAGGGTGTCTTTTGCGGTTTTTTCGCACACGGCAAAAAGAATGTCTGTCCGTGTGGTGTATTCTCTCAGAAAGAAATCAAGTGGCGCGCCGATGTTTTCTTTTGCCGTATCAATACCGATCAGCAAAATCCGCGCCTGTGAATAAAGCGGCACCTTGCCCGTCTGCAGACTTATGCCGTCGAGTGCCTCGCCGACGGTTTTTCCGCCGAAAACGAAAGTTTTCGTCAATTCTCCGTTTTCGCCGTCTTTTGTGCTGTCGGCGGGAGACGCGCTGTCGAGAGCCTGAACCGTAACCGTGTATTCTCCGTCGGAATAATCAATGCCTATCGCTTCTATGATAAGACGTTCGTTAAGTTCGGTTATTTTTATACCTCTGCACGAGGAGAAAATCAGCAGCGACAGTATTGCGGCAGCAGCCAGCCTTTTATGCAGCATGTTTTACCGCCTTTCTCCGTAACAGGAATGAAAATGCGCCGATAACCGACGGCAGCAATACCGCACATGCGCCGAAGGCGAGCTTTGCGCCGATTGAGCTTACAGCCTCCGAAAAGCGTCCGACCGACCGCGACGCTGCCGTAAAAACCGCAAATATGCCGACACACACGGCGGGATAAAAATATTTCGGTGCTTTTTTTTCAAAGCCGTCTTCGAATGCTTTTGATGCAGCAAGCATGCAAAATGAAACCTTTATCAGCTCGCACAGCACCCATATGCCGATGAGAACATCGTCAAAGCGTTCGAGAAAGCCGAGTCTTGCAAGGAGTGTGAGTGTGTACAGCTTAAACATCTGGCGTTCGCCGTACATGCCCGTTACACCGTCGATAACGCAAAATCCGACGAGAGCCGTGAACGCGAATGATGACAGCCACGCTGCTGCCGATTTTACGGGGCTGCCGTTGACAAACGGTATCGCCGCCGCAAAAAACAGAATTTCCCATGTGCGTGACGCACCCGAGATGCCGTCGCGCAGCGCAGCAGCTATGCCGTCGCAGAGCGGCGGCGAAAAATTTACAGCGTCAAATTCCGAAATACTTGTCATTATCAGAAATGTAAACGAAGCCGCAAGAACGGCAAACACCGTTACCGAAGCGCGGCCCACCGCCTCCGCGCCCTTTGCCGCAGCGAAAACGGATGCAAGCAGAAGCAGTGCCGTTATCATATTGATGTCCGTGTCGGGGAACATAACGGTGCTTATAAACAGCTCGAAACGCGCCACGCTCTGAGCCGCGCTCATTACGAACGCGAGCGTATATATGCACGCGGCGGCTTTGCCGAGAACGGGTGAAGCGCTTCTTGCGAGTGACGGCACCGAGCTTTTGTTGAAACGGCGCAGAATCAAAAACGTCGGAATGAGAGAAGCGGTGCACAGCAGCAGAAAAAACAGCATTGCAAAAATTCTGTCCGTGGGCAGAACGGTTGATTCTTTCGGCGCGATATAGGTGAAATATTCGGTAATGCGGCAGATAAAAATTACCGTAAAGAACTGAAACGTGCTTATTTTTCCTTTCATTTCATACTCTCATTTCATCGATGTTTATTGTTGCGCCGTCCGTTTTGCGCCAGCTTTTTCGCAAAATATTATCGCCCTGCGCGGAGCGTATAAACGGCGAAAACGGTGCGGTGAACGGTATTCCGTAAGGAGACACCGAGGACATGTCGGTGATCATCAGTCCCAACCCTATCATAATGCCGTAAAGTCCCGTGAGTCCGCCTATGATTATAAAGCCGAAGCGCATCACGGCGACCGTTTCGTGCAGGCGCGAAACGACCGATGAGCATATGGCGGTCAGCGCGACTACGATAAGCATCGGTGCGGCGATAAGTCCCGCCGTAACAGCCGCGTCTCCTATAACAAGTGCGCCCACAATGCTTACCGCATGACCGATTGCAACCGGCATTCGCAGTCCCGCTTCGCGTACTATCTCATAAATGAGATGTATTATTATCGCTTCCACGGCTACCGGAAACGGCGTTTTGCTTTCTGCGGATGCGATGTCGTACATTATGTCCGACGGCATCACCTCCGGATGAAAAAGGCACAGCGCGACAAAAAGACCGGGCAGCACGGCGGCAATCATGAAACAGAAAATGCGCAGACACCTCATAAACGTCGCATAGTACACGGGCGTCAGGTAATCGTCCGGAACGTGAAAATAGTCAGCCAAAAGATACGGCACGATGATTGCGAACGGCGTCCCGTCGGTTATTATTCCTATTCTGCCCTCGCACAGCATTGACGCGAATGTGTCGGGACGCTCGGTGAGTCCTGTGTCGCTGAACATCGAAAAGTGTTTTTTGTCAAGAAACGGGCGTATATAACCGGCACCGAGTACCGTTTCGAGCGGAATTTTGTCAATGCGTTTTTTAATTTTTTCGACAAGAGAAGCGTCCGCTTTGTTTTTCAGATAACAAAAAAGCAGCGGAGTGTTGCTCAGTGTCCCCGCCGTCATTTTTTCTATGACAAGCTCCGGTGTGCGCAGCCTGCGGCGCAGAAGCGCGGCATTGTCCTTGAAATTGTCGGTGAAGCCTTCGCGTGAGCCGCGTTCGTTTTGTTCGGTTTGCGGTTCGGAAACGCTTTTTTTGACGTATCCCTGCACGCTGAACGAGAGTGCCGACGTTTCGCCGTCGATAAAAAGTACGGCGCATCCCGACAGGATGTCCGATACGGCATCGTCCAATGTGATTTTTTCGGTTATGCCGCTGCCCTTGAAAAACAGGTTCTTTATCTTCGACGGCAGACTTTCGCCCGCTTCGGCAAAAAGATGTTTCTCTGTCAGCGGCGTTATCACGGACTGAATCAGTTTCAATTCGTCGCACATGCCGTCAAGCAGCACGAACGCGCCGTCGGCGGACTGTATTCTGCACTGCCGCACGAGCAGATCGAAGGAGCTGCCTAATTTTTCGCCGATTGCTTTCAGATTTGTCTCAAGCGACGGATGTATCGGTTTTTTGCTGTTTGTCAATGTTTTTTTACCCCCGCAAATTCTTTGTCCGAAAATGGTATTGCCTGTTTTTTTTCGGTTATACTTGAACGGTAAAGAAAAACTTTCGCGGAGATGAAAAAATGCTGACATCGTTTATCAGAACGCTTATCCTGCTCGTTGCCGTAATAGCCGCCGTGCGCCTTATGGGCAAACGGCAGATAGCGCAGCTGCAGCCGACGGAGCTGGTCGTTACGATTCTGCTTTCGCAGATAGCCGCAACGCCGATGCAGGACAACGATATTCCGATGCTTAACACGCTTGTTGCGGTCATGGTTCTTGTCGGAGTGGAAATTCTTATTTCATATATCGGCATGAAAAACTCGAGGTTCAGAGCGGTTTTGCAGGGTAATCCCGTAACGGTAATAAAAGAGGGCAGACTCGACCAAAAACAGCTTGCCCGTATAAGGTACACGGTCGACGACCTTATGGAATCGCTGCGTGCGAAGGATGTGTTCGATATTTCGTCCGTGTCGTGCGCCGTGGCTGAAACCGACGGCAGCCTGAGTGTTCTTCTGCGTCCCGGTGAGCAGCCGGCTGCGGCGAAGCAGGTGGGCAATGTGCCGACGGACGGTGATTACCCGTATATTATTATCTCCGACGGAAAAATAAACCGTGCGGATTTTGCCTCAGCGGGACTTACCGACGCGAAATTCAGGCGGATAACGGACGGACTCGAGGTTGAACCGAAGGATGTTTTTTTGATGACCGTGAAAAAAAGCGGGGGAATAACCCTTATAAGAAAAGACGGCGCGGATGCAAAAAAACGGGTGAAAAAATCCTATGAGAAAAGACGGCACGGATGCAAAAAGCGGGGGGAAAACGGATGAAAAGCAGACTTTTTGCGGCAATTATATGCATATCGGTTTCACTTTTCCTGTCTGTCGGTTCAGAAATGTACATTACCCGAAAAAGCGTTGAGCTTACCGCCGCGCTCGACAAATCGCTTCACGCGGAAAACGGCAGCAGTGAAATGTATGCCGCCGCATTGGCGGCGTATGACGGCTGGAACGGATGCAAAACGCTGTTCGGTTCGTTTCTGAAGCACTCCGATGCCGACGTGCTGGAACGCGCCTACAGCCTTATACGGGAATATGCCGATGCCGAAGATGTTGACGAACTGAAAGAAACGCTTGAGGAGTGCAAGATATCGCTGAAAGTAATTTCGGACGGAGAGCGTCTGCGCGCGGAGAATATATTTTGAATTCTTTTTTCAAAACACTTTACTTTTTAATTTATATTATATATAATAAATTGTCACACAAAAAAATCGCTCAGGCGTATTTTATTCGGAGGTATCCGTCATTGAAGACAAACGGAAAAACGGTGTTTGTTTCGCCGTCGGAAACGGCAAAGCAGAAAGAATATTCTCAGCTTGTTAAAGCGGTGCTTACGGCAAAATACAATGAGCCGCCGAAAGCGTTTGTGCATACCTACGGGTGTCAGGGAAATGTTGCAGATTCCGAAAGAATGACGGGTCAGCTGCTCGAAATGGGTTATATGCTGACAGATTCGCCCGAAAATGCGCAGCTTGTGCTTTTTAACACCTGTGCCGTCAGAGAACATGCGGAGGACAGAGTTTTCGGAAACGTGGGTGCGCTCAAACCCGTTAAGGAACAGCACCGCGATATGATAATTGCGCTGTGCGGCTGCATGATGCAGCAGCGGCACGTCGAGGACAGGATAAAAAAGAGCTATCCGTACGTTAATCTCGTATTCGGCACATTCGCGATTCACCGTCTGCCGGAGCTTTTGTACAGGACGCTTTCGGGCGGCAAACGCGTGTTCGATACCGACGCTTCGTCTGCTCCCGTTGCGGAGGGACTTCCCGTTTACCGCGATTCGGGTTTTAAGGCTTGGCTGCCTATCATGTACGGCTGCAACAACTTTTGCAGCTATTGCGTAGTTCCGTACGTAAGAGGACGGGAACGGTCGCGGCGCTGTGAGGATGTCTTGAACGAGGCGCGCGAAATTATCGCGTCCGGCGTCAAGGAAATAACGCTGCTCGGTCAAAACGTCAATTCCTACGGAAAAGGCGGCGATGACGGCACGGACTTTGCCGAGCTGCTGCGCAGAATAAATGCACTGCCCGGCGATTTTAAGATACGCTTTATGACCTCCCACCCGAAGGACTGCAACGAGCGGCTGCTCGACGCTATGGCGGAATGCGAAAAATGCGCGCATCATCTCCACTTGCCCTTTCAGTCGGGCAACAACAGAGTGCTTAAGGAAATGAATCGCGGATATACGCGCGAGCATTATCTCGGACTTATCGCATACGCGAGAAAGGTCATGCCCGATATTTCGCTTACGAGTGACGTTATAGTCGGCTTTCCGGGTGAAACGTATGAAGAATTTCTCGATACGGTGTCGCTTATTCGCGAAGTGAAATTTACTTCTTTGTTTACTTTTATATTTTCGCCGCGTGAGGGCACGCGTGCGGCGGCAATGGATGATCCCGTCACCGCCAAAGAAAAATCGCGTCGGTTTTCGGAGCTGCTCAAGGCGCAGGAGGAAATTGCGTCGAAACGCTGCGCCGACAGTATAGGCAGGGTGTTCAGAGTGCTTGTCGAAAACGAAGCGGACAAAGCCGACGGCATTTTGACCGGCAGAACGGACGGGAATGTCACGATAGATTTCCCGGGCGACGCATCTCTCATCGGCAGCTATGCGGAGGTTAAAGTTACAAGCGCGAGAAACTGGACGCTCGGCGGTGAAATTATCGGCTGACATGTCTCGGCAGCAGCCGCAGACGGATAAAAAACGGCAAAACAGTCAACAAATACAAAATACATAAACAAACAGATCGGAGAAAACAAATGGATGTAATCAAGCTTACAAGGGAACTCGGCGCGGCAATTCAGCAGGACGAAAAATATCTCGCTTTTGTTGCGGCGCGCAAGGCTAATGACGACGATAAAGAGCTTAACGCTCTTATAGGCAAGCTCAATCTCGTGCAGATGAACTATAAGAACGAATCCGAAAAGGATACACCCGACAATGCCAAGCTCGAAAGCCTTGACGAAGAATTCAGAAAACTCTACGGTGAAATCATGCTCAACGGAAACATGCGCAAATTTGAAGAAGCGAAGCAGAACGTTGACGACATGATGAACTATCTTATACAGATACTTTCCCTTTGCGTTAACGGCGAAGACCCCGCGACGTGCGAGCCGCAGAACGAAGAAGGCGGCTGCACCGGCAGCTGCGGAACCTGCGGCGGCTGCGGCTGATAAGTGCCGAAGAGCGAACCGTCACGGCGGAAACAAGGGATTAAAAAACAAAGCGCAGCGAAACGGTTCCGACCGAAAAAAAACGGCGGAAGATACGGCGCGGACGGAAAGGAACGGAAAATGGCGGAATTTACTCCGATGATGCAGCAATATCTCAAGGTCAAGGAACAGTATAAGGACGCGATCCTTTTCTACCGTCTCGGTGACTTTTACGAGATGTTTTTCGATGATGCGGTAACGGCGTCGCGTGAGCTGGAGCTTGTGCTTACGGGACGCGACTGCGGCATGGAGGAGCGTGCTCCGATGTGCGGTGTTCCGTTTCATGCCGCCGAAGGCTACATAGCGCGGCTTGTCGCAAAAGGCTACAGAGTGGCAATCTGCGAGCAGATTGAAGATCCCGCGACGGCAAAAGGTATCGTTTCCCGCGATGTTATAAGAGTGATAACGCCCGGTACGGTTACCGAGAGTGTGATGCTCGACGAAACGAAAAACAATTACCTTGCATGCATTTATTACGACGGAAGTATTGCAGGACTGAGCTTTTGCGATATTTCCACGGGACAGCTTTTCGTAAGCGAGCTGTCGGGCGCAAGGGTGTCCGACAGAATAATTAACGAAATTGCGCGGTTTGATCCGAGCGAAATTCTTGTAAGCGAAAGCTGCACGGATGTGCGCGATGTTAAAACATACATCAATCGCTCGTGCAATATTATTGCAGCGGTGCGGAGTGACGAAAGCTTCTCTTACGGCACCTGCCGTAAAACCGTCACGGAGCATTTCGGAAAGACTCCCGAAGACATGGGACTCGGCGGTCTTGACGGCGCGGTGCGTTCGCTCGGCTGCATTCTCGGTTATCTTTACGAAACGCAGAAAAATTCTCTCGGCAACATAACCGATGCCGTCATATACAACGAAAGCCGCTTTCTGTCTCTCGACGCTGCGGCGAGAAGAAATCTTGAACTGACCGAAAGCGAACGCCGCCGCGAAAAGAAAGGTTCGCTTCTGTGGGTGCTTGACAAAACAAAGACGGCTCCCGGAAAACGTAAACTCTGCGAATGGATACAGCAGCCGCTTCTGAATGTCGCGGCAATAAACAACCGTCTCGACGCGGTGGAGGAGCTGTATTCCGACACGGTGCTGCGCGGCGAAGAAGCCGAGCGGCTCTCCGGGATAAATGACCTTGAACGTATCATAACGCGTATGGTTTACGGAACCGCAAACGCAAAAGAACTGCGCACGCTGTCGCAGACGCTGTCGCTGCTGCCCGACATCAAAAACGCGCTTGAAGGCTGCAAGTCGGAGCTGCTTCGGAAAGTATATTCGGAAACGGATACGCTCGAGGATGTCAAAAAGATGATTGATGCGTCCATAGTCGACGAACCGCCGTTTTCTGTCAGAGAAGGCGGAATGATAAAGTCCGGCTGCAGCGAGGAGCTTGACAGCCTCCGTTCCATAGTCAGCGGCGGCAAGGATTTTCTTTCGGAAACGGAGCGGCGCGAACAGGAAAAGACCGGCATCAAAAAGCTCCGCATAGGCTATAATCGTGTTTTCGGCTACTATATCGAGGTGCCGAATGCCTACCGCGATATAGTCCCGCCAAGCTATATAAGAAAGCAAACTCTTGCAAACTGTGAAAGATATATTACGCCCGAGCTTAAAGAGCTTGAGGCAAAGGTGCTCGGCGCACAGGACAGAATTTCAAAGCTGGAATACGAACTGTTCGCAGCCGTTCGCGATTCGGTGGCTGCGGAGCAGCTCAGAGTCAGAAAAACCGCGTCTGCGCTTGCGGTGCTCGATGTGCTGTGCTCTCTTGCGCTTGTTGCGTCCGAAAACGGATATGTCCGTCCTACGGTCGACAATTCCGATGTTATTGAGATAAAGGACGGCAGACACCCCGTTGTCGAAAAATTTCTCGACGGTGCTCCGTTCGTTCCGAACGACACTTATCTCGACGGCGGCGACAACCGCACGGCTATCATAACCGGTCCGAACATGGCGGGTAAATCCACCTATATGCGTCAGGTCGCAGTCATTGTCATTATGGCTCAGCTGGGATCGTTTGTTCCTGCAAAAAGCGCGTCGATAGGTGTTGCGGATGCCGTATTTACCCGCGTGGGCGCGTCCGATGACCTTGCGGCGGGACAGTCCACGTTTATGACCGAAATGACCGAGGTTTCCCGCATTCTTGCGGCTGCGGGACCGCGCAGCCTTATAATTCTCGATGAGATAGGACGCGGCACCTCCACATTCGACGGCATGAGCATTGCGGGAGCGGTGCTTGAATATGTCAATGACAAGAAGAAGATCGGCGCAAAAACGCTGTTCGCGACACATTACCACGAGCTGACCGAAATCGAGGGAAAAATACCCGGTGTTCACAATTTTAACACCTCTGTCAAAAAACGCGGCGACGATATAACCTTTCTGCGCCGCATCGTGCGCGGTTCAGCCGACGGCAGTTACGGTATCGAGGTCGCAAAGCTGTCCGGTATTCCGCAGAGCGTCGTGAACCGTGCAAAGGTCATTCTGAAAGGACTTGAGGAAACGTCGGCTTCTTCGGATACACTGACCGCAAAAAAGGCGCAGACGCCGCCCGACGAACTTCAGCTCGGCTTTTTCGGTGTCGCGGAGAGCGAGGTCGAAAAAGAACTGAAAACACTTGATGTCAACACTTTGACACCCATAGAAGCACTCAATAAGCTGTATGAGCTTAAAGCAAAGGTAACTCAAAAATAATCCCGCACGGGGGTGACGTTTCCGTATATTTTTCGTTACGGCAATGTCGCTTTGAATCGGACAAAAGGTGAAAAAATGCCCAAGATAAACATTCTGCCGAAAAGCATAGCGGAGCTTATTGCGGCGGGCGAGGTGGTGGAACGCCCCGCATCCGTCGTGAAAGAGCTGGTCGAAAATTCAATAGATGCGGGCGCAAAAAGCGTTGCCGTCGAAATAAAAAACGGCGGGATACGCTATATTCGCGTTACCGATGACGGCTGCGGAATCGATGCGGATGATGTCCCCAAGGCATTTGTAAGCCACGCCACAAGCAAAATAAAAGATGCGTCGGATCTTGATTCCATCCTGACGCTCGGTTTCAGGGGGGAGGCTCTCCCGTCCGTGGCTGCGGTGTCGCGTCTTTCAATGCTTACGCGTACCGAAAACAGCGGCGAGGGTGTCCTGTTTACGGTTGAGGGCGGCGAAAACGCGCAGTGCACTCCGGCAGGCTGTCCCGTGGGAACTACGGTGACGGTGCGTGATTTGTTCTTTAACACGCCCGCTCGGATGAAGTTTCTTAAGAAAGATGTCACCGAGGGCAGCTGTGTTGCGGATGTCGTGACGAAAGCTGCGCTTGCGCATCCCGAGGTGCGCTTTTCCCTTATTCGTGACGGCAAAAATGTGCTGTCGACTTCCGGCAACGGCAAACTCCTCGATGCAGTCTACTCCGTATTCGGCAAGAGTATCGCCGATGCGCTTATTCCGTGTGAATATTCGGGCGCAGCGGCATCCGTCGGCGGTTTCATTTCAAAGCCGCTGAACAACCGTCCTAACAGAAATATGCAGTTTTTCTTCGTCAACGGGCGCAATGTGCGCATTCCGGCAGCCGTTCCCGCACTTGACGAAGCATATAAAAATTCGATAATGGTAGGCAAATTTCCCATGTGCTTCCTGAACGTTTCGATTGCCGCCGAAAAGGTGGACGTAAACGTTCATCCCGCAAAGACCGAAATACGTTTTTCGGACGAAGCGAAAATTTTCGAGGTTATCTATTATGCGGCAAAGAGCGCGCTGGCGCGGGGGGACTGTGTCCGCCCGTCGATAAAGCTGGGCAACGCGTCCGTGCTCGACGCTCCGAAGCCTGAAACGGTGCAGATGTCATTTGCGGGTGTGAGCCGTGATACCGCTGTGCAGCCGCAGCAGCCGTATTCGGCGCGGAAAAATAATGATGTTGACGCAATCCCGCATACGGGAACCGATACCGTCCGTTCACATTTGTCAGCGGGCGAACGGGTACTCGAAAAAGCAACCGCCGTCGCAGCGGCGCAAGGGAAAAGCTTGGCACAAGGTGCAGCGGCATGGCAAAGTGCGGCAGCGCGGCAAAATGAAGCATCGGCGCAACGCGAAGCGGCGGCGAAAAGCACGGCATCGGCTTTTTTTCGTCAAAACGGTGAAGCTGAAGCAATAGTTGCTCTTCATTCGTCGGGAATCGACCCGATTACCATCGGGAACGGAAAACGCGAGGTTTCGTCCGATACGGGGTATAACGTCCCGTGGACGAAAGAAACAGACGCTGACATTTCCGCCGACGGTGTTCGGGTTGAAAAAAATGCGGCATCGGAAAATTCATCTTTTCCGTATGATTCGGCGGAACTGAATCCGCCGACGGGAATGCGGCTCGCACAGACAGACGGCAGCCGTGATGTCTGTGACGGTACGGACACGGACAGCTTTCGTATTGTCGGTGAAATATTCAAAACATACATACTTGCGGAGAAGGATTCAAAGCTTCTCATTATAGACAAACACGCGGCGCATGAACGGATGATATTCAACAAAATGACCGAGGGAGAGCGCAGTGAATATTCGCAGGTGCTTTTGTCGCCCGTCACGGTAATTCTGTCGGGACGCGAATATGCTGCCGTGACTGAAAATATCGGTATTTTTGCCGAGGCGGGTTTTGCGGTTGAGGATTTCGGCGACGGTGCAGTGGCGGTTCGCGAGTGCCCGACGGAGCTGACTCGCGAGGATATTCCTTCGCTTATTGTCGAAATTGCGGGTGAATTGATGCGCGGCAACACGCGCGCCCGTCCCGAACGGCTCGAACGGATACGCGAAACGGCAGCCTGCCGCGCCGCAGTCAAGGCGGGGGACAGGCTTAAACCCGAAGAAACCTACGCTTTTGTCAGACGTCTGCTTGCAGACAAAAGCATAAGATACTGTCCGCACGGACGTCCAGTGATTTATGAGCTGTCAAAGCACGAGATAGAAAAGCAGTTCGGGAGATTGGGATGAACGCAGCGGAGAAGAAAAAAATACCCGTTGTCGCGGTTGTCGGTGCAACGGCATCGGGTAAAACCGCGCTTGCGGTTGAAATTTGCAGGCGTTTTAACGGTGAAGTCGTGTCCGCTGATTCCATGCAGATATACAAAGGAATGAATATTGCGACCGCAAAGCCGACATCGGAGGAGATGTGCGGAATCCCTCATCACATGCTTGACTTTTTGCCTGTTACCGAAAAATACTGCGTAGCGCAATATGTTGCCGATGCATCCGAAAAAATTTTTGACATAGTGTCGCGCGGGAAAATGCCCGTCGTTGCGGGCGGAACGGGTCTTTATGTCGACAGCCTTTTGAACGGTACGGTGTTTGAGGACGAGCCGGACGGCACCGATATAAGAGAAAAGCTGCGTCTTCGCCGCGACAAAGAGGGGATAGAGCCGCTTTACCGCGAGCTTGAACAAATCGACCCGGACACGGCGCATTCGCTTCATATGAACAACGGCGGCAGAGTGCTGCGCGCGCTTGAAGTGTACTATATTACGGGGGAGAAGCCGTCGGTGCGCAGACTCCGTTCAAGACAGACTGAAAGTCCGTTTAATCCGCTGTATATTTCGGTTGAGTATAAGGACAGAGAAAAATTGTACGACCGTATAAACAGGCGCGTCGATACAATGCTCGAAAACGGTCTTATCAATGAAGCGCGTGAATATTTTTCGCTTGACGGCGCGTGTACCGCATCCGCCGCGATAGGTTACAAAGAGCTTGCGCCGTTTTTCGACGGCAGGGCAACGCTTGATGAAGCGGTTGAATCCTTAAAACAGGCGACGCGCCGATACGCCAAACGGCAGCTTACATGGTATCGGAACAAGGATTTTGTTCACAGAATTTATGCCGACTGTCTGCCCGACGGAGCGAACACGGCAGACGAAGCGGAAAAGATTATTTTATCATGGATCGTGTCGGAATGAACGGAAAACGAAAAAACGTCAGCTTCCGTTTTTAAGATTAAATTGCCGATTTTTCGGTTAAATTGATACGGGGAGGGATGCATATGGCAGCCGACGGAAAAGGCGAAAAAAAACAGCAGAACAGCGGTAACATAAAAGACTTCCGCAGAAAGCACCGCATAAATACAAACATAGATTTCAGATTGGGCCCGACTGCAAGACGGTTCGTGTACATATTTCTTGCAGTGCTGTTTATAACGGTTATCGTGCATCAGATATATCTCCGCGTAAAGCCGCGCGCGCAGCTGAATACACAGTCGGCTGTAATAAGGCAGATATACACGGGTGTCGACACTTCCGCTTTTGTGGTTCGCAGCGAAACGGTGCTTACGGCATCGGGCGGTTCGGCTGTCGTGCCGTGTGTGGAAAACGGCGGCAAGGTAAGCATAGGCGATTCGGTCGCCGACGTATATGCCTCCGAGGAGGCAGCGGCGGCTGCGGCAAAGCTGCCGTCCCTCGAAGCGCAGCTTGAATATTATGAGAATATCAAGGGCGTGGAGTCGGCAAATCTTGTTTCGGACATCGGAATATACAATTCCGCCGTGCTTGACAGCCTGCTTTCGATAAAAAAATGCGTTTTGTCGGGCGAGCTTTCCGAATTGTCTGATGTCGGCTATAAGTTCAGCGAAAACCTTACGAAAAGGCAGATAATCGTCGGAAAAAGCGTCGATGTCTCTGCCGAATCGGCAGCCGTTGAGGCACAGATAGAGCAGATTAAAAATACCACGGCTGTAAAAAGCACCGTAAGAGCCGACACATCGGGCAATTTCGTCAACACTACAGACGGATACGAAGGACTCGGCAATTACGGCGAGATTAAAACAATAACGTATGACAGTGTCGCGGAGCTGCTCGATTCTCAGCCGTCGGACGCGGGCGCGTCAAGCGTCGGCAAGCTGATAACGTCCTTCGTCTGGTACGCGGTCTGCAATGTGCCCGATGCGGATGCGGCAAAGCTGACCGTCGGAAATACCGTTACCGTTACCGTTGACGGATACGGCAGAAGCGACATTAAATTTAAGCTGTACGCAAAAAACGAAAATTCCAACGGATACACTTCCTTGGTTTTTTCAAACAATGAAATGAACGAGGAGCTTGCGCTTTTACGCAAGATAAAAATTAAGATACACACCGAGGATTATACGGGATATGAGATAGACAGGAGAGCTTTGCGCACCGTCGACGGCGATGTCGGTGTTTACGTCCGTCTCGGAAATATCGTGAAGTTCAAAAAGGTCGAAATAGTGTATTCCGACGATTCACTTATTCTTACGGCGAAAAAAGAAGGCTCAAACGGTTATGTGAGCCTGTATGACGAAGTTATAATCGAAGGGACTGATCTTTATGACGGAAAAGTTATCGACTGAGCCTGATTTTTCATATATCGACGAAAATTATGCTGCGGTCAAAGAAAACATTGCGCAGGCGGCACTCGCCTCGGGGCGCAGTCCCGAGGACATAACGCTTATGGCGGTGACCAAGACGGTCGCTCCGCAGCCGATAAATCATATCATTTCGCTCGGTGTTGACCTTATCGGCGAAAACAAGGTGCAGGAGCTTTTGTCGAAAATTGAATTTCTGAACACCGACGGACTGCGTATGCACATCATCGGTCATTTGCAGTCAAATAAGGTACGCAAGATAACGGGAGTCGTTTCCTGTGTGGAATCCGTCGACAGCATATCGCTTGCCGATGAAATATCAAAACGCTGCGCACAGTCCGGCTGTACGATGGATGTATTGCTTGAAGTGAATATAGGCAGCGAAGAAGCAAAAACGGGGTTTACATACGACGAGGCGATTGAGCGCGCTTTCGAAATTGCAGAGATGCCGAACATCGTTTTGCGCGGTTTTATGGCGGTTCCGCCGATATGCGAAGGCGATACCGTCCGACGGTATTTTGCAAAGATGAACGGACTGTATCTTGACGCAAAGTCCAAGCTTGCGGGAAAAGCGACGCTCGACACGCTTTCCCTCGGAATGTCTGCGGATTATGCGGAAGCGGTAAAGGAAGGCTCGACGCTTGTAAGAGTCGGCAGTTCGCTTTTCGGTGCGCGCCGCTATTAAAAACATGCGATACGGCGGCTTGTGCCACCGGCAGTAAATTATGATTAAAATAAAATATTATATATGAAAGGATACTGTTATGAAACTCGGAGAGAGATTAAAAAGAGCGCTTTGTATAGAAGATGCGGATTATTACGAGGACGGCGAGGAAAACGAGGTCTTTGACGACGAAGAAAGCGAGCCTGCTCCCGCAAGAGAAAGAATATTTACACGCCCCGAAAGAAAACCCGCTTCGGTTCAGTCGGGTTCGACAAAAGTAGTGGATATCCATACTACGGCAAAGCTCCGCGTTGTGCTTAAAAAGCCCGAGCATTTTGACGAGGGCACTGCCATAGCGGACGAGCTTATCGAAAAACGCACCGTTGTTTTGAATCTCGAAGCTACCGCAAAGGACGAAGCCGGAAAGCTTCTGTGCTTTCTGAGCGGTGTGGCATATGCCAACGGCGGCAAGCTTAAAAAAATAGCCAACAACACTTACATTATCACGCCCTATAACGTGGATGTTATGGGCGACCTGCTCGATGAGCTTGAAAACAACGGGATGTTCTTTGTTTGATAAGCCGTTATTTTCGAAATTAAATCCGAACAGGAGAAAGGACGAAGCAAATGCTTACCCCGGCTCAACTTAAACAGATAAAACTCGAACAGCGTGAGGACGGTTATTATTCTTCGCATGAAGTAGACCGGCTTTTAAGTCAGATAGGCGATGACTATTCGGAGATTTTTACTGAAAACGGCAACTTGGTGAGAAAGCTCAGTATCCTTGCCGCAAAGCTCGATGAATACCGCAAGGACGAAACCGTATTGAGGGATGTCTTGCTCAACGCGCAGAAAAGCGCAGACCTTATAATTTCCACAGCGCAGGCGCGCGCGGATGAGATTGTGGACGAAGCTAACAACAGCGTTGCCGACATAATGAAGTCCGCCGACGGAGTGGTGGACGAAGCCAAGGCAAAAGCGGAAAAAGTCAATGCCGCTGCCGAAGCGGAATATGCAAGCATTATTTCCTCCGCGAAGGTTCTTGCAGAGGGGTACATAAATGCCGCGCAGGAGAATGCCGAAAAGGTAAATGCCGAAACACAGCGCAGTGTTAACGAGCTTCTTTCCGACTGCGACAAAAAAGCCACCGCCGTGTTGGAAAAGGCGCAGGTGCGCGCGTCCGAGCTTATGAACGATGCCCAAAAGGCAGCTGATGCAATAACCGTAAATGCTCAGGCGGATGCGGAGGATACCCGCGAAAACGCCAAACGTGAGGCATCCGAAACGGCTCGGCGCATAGTGGATGAGGCAAACGAAAAAGCGGCAAAGCTTGTTGAAGAAGCAAAGAACACGGCTGCAAAAACGCTCGAAAACGCAAAAGAGGATTCCGACAGCCTTCGCAGTCAGACCGCAGCAACTGCGCAGTCGGTCATGAGCGAAGCGCAGAACAATGCCGCCGAGCTTAAAGAAACCGTCGAGAAATATTCGTCGGAGCTTCGCGAGGAGGCTGAAAACAAAGCGTCGTCTATTCTTGCAGATGCCAACGAAAAATCGCAAAAGCTTCTTACCGAATCGCGCGAAGCGGCTGAGACGGCTTTGAACGAGGCTACCGAAAAAGCGAACAAGCTTACAGCCGATTCGACGGAACAGGCGAACGCCGTATTGAGTGAAGCAAAGAGCAGAGCCGAAGCAATGCTTGAAGACGCTGCTGAAAAAGCGAACAAGCTTACAGCCGAGTCCGCTTCGCAGGCGAATGCCATGATTGCCGATGCAAAGAGCAGAACCGAAACGATGCTGGCGGAGACTCGCGCCGCACTTGAGAATGCGCAGACTGCCGAAGCCGATGCGCAGGAAAAAGCCTCCGCGCTTTTGACCGAAGCGGAACAGAAGGCATATGATATGCTTGAAGAAGCAAAGACGAAGTCCTCCGAAATGATAACCTCCGCAGAAGCGGAATCTTCGGCAATGCTCTCCGATGCGCAGAGCCGTGCGAATGAGATTAAAGAAGTCACGAACAGAAATGCGTACGCAAAGCTTGACGAAGCGCGCGCAAAAGCGGAATCGGCTGTAGAGGACACCCGCGCCGAGGCGGCTAACGCTCTTGAAAAAGCAAGAGCAGAGGCTGAAACACTCCTGAATGACGCAAAGCAGCTTGCGACCGAACTGAAAACGAAAACGCAGACGCAATCGGCAGAGCTTGCGGAAGCGGCAAAAACACAGGCTCTCGGAATAATCGCCGAGGCGAAAATGGCAGCAGCCGCGCTTACATCCGACACCGAAAAGCGTGTCAACGAGGCTCTTGCGGCATGCGACGGTGCTATTGAAAAGAAACTCAGCGAGGCTAAGGAAAAAAGCAATATTATGGTTAAGCTTGCGACCGAAAATGCACGGTCAAAGACCGAAGCGGCAGATCGCAACGCAACGGAAATGCTGGAGGAAGCAAAGAAAAAATCCGCCGAACTGCTTATATCCTCGAAGTCCGAGTGCGACCGCATGTCGGAGCTTGCGGGTAATCTGAGAGGAAAAATAACCGATTTGCTCAACACTGCCGCGCAGAATTACAACACCGTCAGAGGGCATGCCGCGTCGCTGCGTGAAAATCTGCAAAAGCAGGTTACGGCAAGCGAGGAGCTGCTCAAATCGCAGAGAGATGCACTTGCGGTGCTGCCTGCATTTGAGGAAAATGAGGTCTTTAACGTCAACCTCGATGCCGTTGTCGAGCCGCTGCTCGACGGCATAGATGCCGTGAGCGTGCTTGCAGGCTTCGGACTTGCGGCAGAGCGCGAGACGGCGAAGGAAACGGTCGAAGACGCGCCCGATTTTACGGATATGGCAGTATTTGATGCGAGCGAACAGGCGGAGATAACCGCCGACACGTCCGTTGCCGACGGCAAGGCGCGTGAAATAAGCGAATCCGATACGGAAAAATTTATTGACGAAAATTCGCATTTTGACGATATTGACGCAGT
>CAVFAD010000009.1:0-9463 GCA_963620305.1 Bacteroidaceae bacterium
ATGCTTCGCTGCGGTTGTCAAACTTGAACATGACCTTGCCGCCGAGAAGCAGCACAGCCGTTTCGCAGACGCTGTCGCTGATGCAAAGGCTCTCACCCGCAGAAAGACGCTTTACATATATATTCATGTGCATGTCGGCATTTTTGCCGTTTAATTCGCAAAGGACTTTTTTGCCGTTTGCGTCAAATTCGGGACGTTCAAACATAATACGTTCTCCTTACACTCTCGCGACCATTTCGCCGTATTCCTTTTTCTCGGCTGCGATAAACTCCTCAACCTGCCTGACGTTCGGCATATCCTGAGAGCATGCATGCGACGCAACGAGCATTGCTGCGGACGCGGAGCCGAATTCAAGGCAGTCGATTATCTCCTTGCCCTCGAAAAGGCTGAACAGGAACGCGGATGTGTAGCCGTCGCCGCCGCCGAAAGACTTAAGCAGCTTTACGGGGAAAGGCTTTATCGAAAAGTCCTGACCGTCGTTCGTATAAGCGGTTGAACCCTGCTTGCCGTGGGTAACGATGACAATCTTCGCGCCCTTATCCTGCCAATACTTTGCGCTTGCTTTGTCGGTGCCGTCAAGTCCT
This sequence comes from Bacteroidaceae bacterium, assembly GCA_963620305.1. Classification (GTDB taxonomy): domain Bacteria; phylum Bacillota; class Clostridia; order Oscillospirales; family Acutalibacteraceae; genus RUG806. The sequence continues at coordinate 585 of CAVFAD010000009.1, forward strand.
ATGAGCTTTTCGGCAAAATCGTACTCCTCGCGTGAGCCGATTATCATGTCAGCCTGCTCCGCAACAAGTGAATAGTAAACGGCTATCTCATCGTCGTTCTTCCAGTTGTAAGCGCGGTAGTCAAGCACGAAGATAACGGGGATATTGTTTTTCTTTGCAAGGAGAGTCGCCTTGAGGGCAGCTTCTCTCGAGGGACTTTCGGCAAGGGCAACGCCTGAAATAAGAACCGCCGCGCCTTCCTTGATGTACTCCTCGTCGATATCAGCGCATTCGAGCTTAAGGTCGGCTGCTTCGTTTCTGTACATAACGATGCTGCTTTCGGTTTCGCTCTTTATTTCGGTAAAGGTAAGACCTGTCTTTTCGCCGTTTTTGCAGCGGACGATGCGGGAGGTATCAATGCCCTCTTTATCGAAGAAATCCGTCACGAACGTGCCGAACTGATCGTCGGACACTCTTGCAAAAAAGCCGCACTTCTTGCCGAGACGCGCCAGACCGACGGCGATATTGGCGGGTGAGCCGCCGAGGTAACGCTTAAAAGTCGTGCTCTCGTTAAGCGGGCAATAGTAGTCGACGGGGTTAAAGTCAACGGCTACTCTGCCTACAAGAATAAGGTCGTACTTTTTGCTTTTGTCAAATTCGATGTATTTCATTTACTCTTCTCCCTTTCGGAACAATAAATTTTACGGAAAAATTATATACTGTTTTTACAGTTTATTCAACCGAAATTTTGAAAAACAGGCAACTTTTTTTTGTTGAAAATCAAAAAAACTTTTTTATTTGCCGCACAATTCGGCAACAAGCCGTATTATGCCGTAAAGTACGGGTTGATGCACGGCATAGATTATCAGACTGTATCTGCCGAGGTGTCCGAAAACGGGAATGCCGAACAAGGCGGCACGTACGACCTTTTTGTTTTCTTTTACGGCATTAAAGAAAAAGTATCCCGCAAGGCACACGAACATCCACGGCAGCAGCGGAAAATAGTCGCCCGACGAAAAGCCGTCAAAAGGGAATCCGAAAAAAGCCGTAAAATAATTTTTGTAGAGCGAGAGCGGCAGGTAAAACAAAACGTGCGAATACGTGCCGATATAAGCATAATTCATTCTGAAAAAGAACAAGAAAAGCAGCAGATTCAAAACAAAAAAAGTTTTAGGCGGCAGCTTCGACAAAATTCCGTCAAGCGCGTAAAGCAGCAGTCCCGATACGCTCATGAAGGTCAGTATTCCGAACAGCACCGCCGTATCCGGCGCGACGGCAAACGTTACGATATCCACAATCAGACCGCCGCCGAAAAGGATAAGAAACCGCCGCAGACGGTGATGCGAAAAGCGGAAACAGACGCCCGAGACGAATATAAACAAAGCAGCTCCGACGTCTCTCACAAACATGAGCGGCACAAAAGAAACAAACATGCCGACATCGAGTCCGAACAGTTCGACAACGTCAAAAAGGGCATGGTACACCACCATACCCGCAACACACAGTCCCCTCACGGAATCTATGAGGGGAAAGCGTTTGTTATCGGTTTTTTCGGAATTTTGCGCGGTCATTTTTCGGTAACGCGGTTAAGGAAAGCAAGAACGTCGGCATATACTTTCCCGCGCTCGTCCTCATTGAGTATCGCATGGCGCAGTCCGGGATAGAGATACACCTCAGGCTCGAGACCGTTCGCCGTAAGAGCATCCGCAAAATCCATAACGCCTTTACCGAACATGCCGATAGGGTCTTTTGCACCGGAGATTATCAAAACCGGAAAATCCGTCGGCAGTGCCGACAAAACCTGCGGAGAGCACGCACGGACGGCAAGACTGTACATCACGGTATTCATACCGGCACTGCACGGTGCTCCGCAAAGCGGATCGGCTTTATACCGTTCAATATTTTCGGTGCTGCGCGACAGCCACGACAGGTCGTCGTTCTCTTTAAGCATCAGCTTTGTTATCTTACCGAACACATCGACATTTCCCGTGCTTTCGGGAAGTCTTCCGAGGACGGCTTTGACCGCATCCTCAAACGCGATTATTTCCGACGGGAAATGAGCCGTAGCGCAGAACACCGCGCCCGCAAGTTCGGATGAAAAAGATGCCGCGTACACACGCGCAAGCAGGCTGCCCATCGAGTGACCGAGCATAACAACGGGCAGCTTCGGAAAACGCCCGCGCATAATGCGGTAAAGCGTATTCATGTCGCGCAGCATTGTAATGTGACCGTCGGGCGGGCACTTGCCGAGCTCCTCGGGTGAAGAAACGGATTTGCCGTGGCCTATGTGGTCGTTGCCGAACACGACATAGCCGTTATCCGCAAGAAAACGCGCAAATTCGTCATATCTGCCGATGTGCTCCGACACGCCGTGAACAATCTGCACCGCGCCGACGGGTTCGATTTCATCGTTCTGCCAAATAAGCGCGCGGATCATGTTCACACCGTTATCCGATCCGCAGTATGCTTCTTTTTTGATTATTGCCATAACGGGACACCCTCCTCAGTTTTTCCAAATATAAACGCGTGTTTCGTAGGGGCGCAGAGCAAAGCCGTTGTTTACGACACCGCACGGCGAATAATTGTTCACCGCAAGCTCCGCTTTTGCGAGGTCAAGCTCATCCGGGGACGTAAATCCCGCCGCTTTTTCGCTGTAGGAACACACGACAAGAAGCTTTGTATTGCCGAGCCTGCGGATAAACGCGTATATTTCGCTGCTGTTTTTGTAAATTTCTTCGTACGTTCCGTAAATCACGACATCGTTTTCTTTGCGGAATTTAAGAAGCTTTCTGTAGAAATTGAGAATTGAATCCGGGTCTTTTTCAGCCGCTTCGACGTTTATTTCGGTATAATTCGGATTGACGAAGAACCACGGTTTGTCGGCAGCCGTAAAGCCGGCATTTTTTTCCGCACTCCACTGCACGGGCGAACGCGCATTGTCGCGCGACGCGTATTTGACGAGTTCCATGGCCTTCTTTTTTCCGAGTATCGCCTTTGCGACACCGTAGTTGTTCACGGTGGAAACATCGACGTAATCCCCGATATTGTCAAGGTCAAGGTTCGTCATACCTATCTCCTGCCCCTGATATATAAACGGCGTACCCGACTGAAACAGATACGACACAGCGATCGATTTTGCGCTTTCGACACGGTATTCAAGCGAACCGTATCGGTTAATTACGCGGGGTTGGTCGTGGTTTTCCATGTAAAGCGCATTCCATGCCTTGCCGTAGAGGTCGTTCTGCCAACGGGAAAACGCACTTTTGAGACGTTTAAGACTGAATTTCGTTTTGAACCAGCTGTACGCAATACAGTCCGCGCCCATGTGCTCAAAATTGAACATCATGTTCAGCTGCTGATTTTCACCCTCGGTTATATGCTCAAGCGCACGCTTCGTCGTCATCATCGGAGCTTCGCCGACGGTCATGCAGTCATATTTTGAATAAACGTCTCTTGCAAACTCGGTGAGATATTCGTCGAGATGCGGACCGTGAATGTAATTTTCGATGCCGCACGCAACCGGAAACCAATACGGACTCGATGGCAGTCCCTCGCGCTTTGAAATAAACGTAATAACGTCCTCTCTGAACCCGTCAACGCCCATATCAAGCCAAAAACGCATTATGTCCTTTACTTCCTCGCGCACTTTCGGATTGTCCATGTTCAAATCCGGCTGCTCGACGGCGAAAAGGTGAAGATAATACTCGCCGTTTTCTTTGCAGTATTCCCACGCGGGTCCCGCGAACGTGCTCGTCCAGTTGTTCGGACGGATTTTGCCGTTTTTTCCTTTGCCTTTGCGCCAGAAATAGTAATCGTAGTAGGGACTGTTTTTTCCGTTTTTGACGCAGTCGAGAAACCACTCGTGCTTGTCGGACGTGTGATTTACGACGAGATCCATTATGACGCGCAGTCCCCTTTCGTGTGCGCCGTCAAGCACCGCCTTAAAGTCCTCCATTGTGCCGTATTCCGGCTGAATGGCGCGATAATCGGCAATGTCGTAACCGTAATCTTTTTGCGGGGATTTGTACAGCGGCGAGAACCATATCGCATCAACACCGAGACTTTTTATGTAGTCGAGCTTTGACAGCACTCCCTTAAGGTCGCCGATGCCGTCGCCGTCGCCGTCGCAGAAGCTGCGAGGCCAGACCTGATAGACCGACATCTCCTTATACCAAGTTCTTTTAATCTCCCGTTCGACAGGTGCCATTTTTTCCGTCCTCCCTCAAATTGTCATGACGCAGCCGCCAGGCTGCGAATCGGTTAAAGATCCTCGGCAAAGTCGCCGATATTATCGTATGCCGCAGTAGCTTTTATTTCCGATGCTTCGTACATTTCACGCGTCGTAACACCCGTATACACAAGCACGGAGCGCAGTCCGTTTTTGCTGCCTATTGCTATATCCGTTTCAAGGCGGTCGCCTATAAACGCTATTTTGTCCTTCGTGCAGCCGATAAGATTTGTTACGTAATCGACCGTAAAAGCGTACGGCTTGCCCATTATAAGGTCGGGTTCTCTCCCCGTCGACGCTTTTATGAGAGCCATGAACGCGCCGACATCGGGCATAAAGCCGTCGGCAAGCGGACAGTTTACGTCGGGATGAGTGGCGATATACTCCGCGCCGTCCGCAATGAAATTAGCCGCTCTGTCGATTTTTTCGTAAGTAAGTTCGGTATCAAAACCGATGACGACAATATCGGGTTCCGTCTCCGTAAGCGGGATGCCCGCTTTTACGAAATCCCCCGTAAGATTACGGTTGCCGACAAGATAAACTCTCTTTCCCGCTCTGTTTCGTTTCAGAAAGTCGGCAGTAACGTGCGAAGAAATAATCACGCTGCCCTTTTCGGCAGGATAGCCGAGCCTGCGAAGCCGCGCAAGGCACTCGTCCTCGTCATGAGAAGAATTGTTTGTGAAGAAAAAAAATCTCTTTCCCTTTTTCTTTACCGCGTCCGCAAAACGGAGCGCACCCGGCAAAAGAGCATCGCCGAGGTAAAACGTGCCGTCCATATCCACTATGTAGCACTCCGCGTCGGCAAAAAGCTGTGATTTGTCCATAAATGACCTCTGACTAAGAATATGTACGGTTTTATGATAAAATAAAACGGCAAGAAATGCAATAGTAAAAATTTTCGCGCAAAAATTTTTTCTGCACTTGATTTTCCCGCTGCGCTGTGTTATTATACGGTAAACGCGATGATCGGGAGAGTAGGACGATATAAAGCATCGCAGAGAGGGCGCGCCGTCGGCTGCAAGCGCACCCGTTCGCTTTCAGTCCGAAGTTCACCCGTGAGCGGTTCGCCGAACATTCGCGCCGGTTTTTTCTCCGGTGTTTGGTCAAGTAAGCGACAACGGCTCATCCCCGTTACAGGATAACCGAGAGTTTGCCGCAAGGTAAAAACAAGGGTGGTATCGCGGAGTTTGTTTCCTTCGTCCCTTACGGACGGAGGTTCTTTTTGTTTTTCAAAAAAACAGCGTAGGATTTACGCTCCGCATCATTGCAGCACAGACAATTCCGTTAATTTTATTCCCGAAAGGAAGTTGAATCATGAGATCACAGCTTGAAGCGATTCGCGCCCGCGCGGCGGAGGAGCTTGAAAAAGCCGCAGAAATACGTTCGCTCGACGATTTGCGCGTGAAGTACCTCGGCAAGAAGGGTGAGCTTACCGCAATACTTAAGCAAATGGGCAAATTAAGTCCCGAGGAACGTCCCGTTATGGGTCAGTTCGCAAACGAGGTAAGAGCCGTAATCGAAAACGCGGTCGAAGAAAAAATGGCTGCTCTGAAAAAAAGAGCGAAGGAAGACCGTCTTAACGCCGAGACCGTCGACGTTACCATGCCCGGAAAGGCGCAGCCGGAGGGACACCGTCATCCTCTGAATATCGTTCTCGACGAGGTCAAGGATATTTTCATCGGCATGGGATTCAAAGTCGCGGACGGTCCCGAGGTGGAGCTTGACTACTACAATTTCGAAGCACTCAATATTCCCGAGGGACACCCTGCGCGCGACACGCAGGACACATTCTACATCACCGACAAGGTTCTGCTCAGGACGCAGACTTCGGGTTGTCAGATAAGGTACATGGAGGAGCACAAGCCCCCCATTCGCATGATAGCTCCGGGCAGGGTTTACCGCTCCGACACAATGGACGCGACGCACTCACCCGTTTTTCACCAGATAGAGGGTCTTGTGGTCGACAAGGGTATCACAATGGCGGATCTCAAGGGCAATCTTTTGCAGCTTGCGAAAAAGCTCTACGGCGAGGACACGCAGATAAGACTCCGTCCGCATCACTTCCCGTTTACGGAACCGTCGTGCGAAATAGACGTTTCGTGTTTCCGCTGCGGAGGCAAGGGCTGTCCGATGTGCAAGGGCGAAGGCTGGATTGAAATTCTCGGTGCGGGCATGGTGCATCCTAAGGTGCTTGAGCGCGGCGGAATAGACCCCGAGGAATATTCCGGCTTTGCGTTCGGCGTGGGCGTTGAGCGTCTTGCGATGTTCCGTTTCTCGGTCGACGACATGAGACTTTATTACGAAAACGACACAAGATTTTTGGAGCAGTTTTAAGGAGGCGCATACAAATGGATCTTTCAAGAAGATGGTTACTTGATTATGTCGACGTTAACGGCATCGACGAAAAAACCTTTGCCGACGCTATGACGCTCTCCGGCTCAAAGGTCGAAAGCTGGTCAACCGAAGGCGAAGAACTTAAAAACATCGTTGTCGGACAGATTCTTTCGCTCGAAAAGCACCCCGACTCCGATCACATGTGGGTTTGTTCCGTCGAAGTCGGCGCGGACGCTCCGCTGCAGATAGTAACGGGCGCGCAAAACCTCAAGGTCGGCGATTATGTTCCGACCGCACTTCACAATTCAGTCGTGCACGGCGGTCATAAAATAACGAAGGGCAAACTGCGCGGCATCGAAAGCTGCGGCATGCTCTGCTCACTCGGCGAGCTGGGACTTACGGCGCACGACTTCCCTTATGCAATCGAAGACGGAATTTTCGTTCTCGGCGACGACTGCGACCGCACACCCGGCAAGGATATCAAAGAAGCGATAGGACTTAACGACGTTGTGACGGAATTTGAAATAACCCCGAACCGTCCGGACTGTCTGTCCGTTGTCGGACTTGCAAGAGAAGCGGCGGTCACTTTCGGCAAAAAGCTCACCGTTCCGTCAAACGAATACAAAACCGTCGGCGGCGACGTGAAAGATTTTCTGCACTCAGTTGCCATAGACGCACCCGACAAGTGCTTCCGCTATGCGGGTGCCGTTGTCAAAAACGTGCGTGTCAAGCCCTCGCCGAAATGGATAAGAGATCGCCTGAGAGCATCGGGCGTTCGTCCGATAAACAATATCGTAGACATCACAAATTTTGTAATGCTCGAATACGGTCAGCCGATGCATGCTTTTGACCTGCGTTATCTCGACGGCGGCAGAGTAATCGTAAGAAATGCAGCAGAGGGCGAAGGCATCACGACTCTTGACGGCATCGAAAGAAAACTTTCTTCCGAAATGCTCGTTATTGCGGACGAAAACAAGCCGGTTGCCGTTGCGGGCGTAATGGGCGGCGAATATTCGGGCATTATGGACGACACAAATACAATCGTGTTTGAATCGGCTTGCTTTTACGGTCCGAGCATCAGAAAAACCGCGAAAAAACTCGGCATGCGCACCGAGGCGTCGGGCAGATTCGAAAAGGGACTCGACCCCGACGGATGCCTTATGTCGCTCAACCGTGCTCTGCAGCTTGTAGAGGAGCTTGACGCCGGCGATATAATCGACGGTGTTGCCGACGTGTATCCGAACCCGAAAAAGCAGACGGTTATCGACTTCTGTCCCGACTGGGTAAACAGCTTCATCGGTATAAACGTAAGCGCAGACGAGCAGAAAAAGATACTTACCGACCTTGAATTTAAAGTAGATAACGGCAAAATATACGTTCCGTCGTTCAGAAGCGATGTTGAGCACAAAGCGGACATTTCGGAAGAAATAGCACGCTTCTACGGCTTTGACAAAATAGCTGTGCGCGAGCTTCAGGGCGCAGCAGACGGCGGACTCAACGAGTTCCAGAAATTTGAAAAGCTTATCGTTTCAAAGTGCATCGCGCTCGGACTGTCGGAAATAGTCACCTACTCATTCATCAGTCCGAAGGCGTATGACAAAATTGCCCTGCCTGCGGATTCGCCGCTGCGCAAATGCGTCGTGATTTCAAATCCGCTCGGCGAAGACACCGGAGTCATGCGCACGAGCATGATACCGAGCATGATGGACACGCTGTCGAGAAACTACAACAACCGTAATCTGTCGGCTTATCTGTTTGAAAACGGCAAGGTTTATATTCCCAAGGGCGAAAACGAGCTGCCCGACGAAAACCGAACGCTCTCGATAGGCATGTACGGCGACGGACTCGACTTTTTCTCCCTTAAAGGTAAGGTTGAAGCGATTTTTGCGGCGGCAGGCATCACAGACTGTGACGTTGAACCCGTAACCGACAATCCGACTTTCCACCCCGGCAGAACGGCGCGTTTCACGGTCGGCGGCGAAGAAGTCGCTTTACTGGGCGAAATTCATCCCGATGTTGCAGAAAACTACTCAATAGGCGTAAAAGTTTATGCAGCGTCAATATCCGTTGACAAGCTGTTTAAATATCAGCACACAAAGCGCACTTACAAGCCGAGTCCCCGCTTCCCCGCCCTCACACGCGACCTTGCCGTCGTATGCGACCGCATCACTCCGGTGCTGCTTCTTGAAAAAGTAATCGCCAAGGCGGTCGGAAAGACACTTGAGCACATCAGTCTGTTCGACGTTTATCAGGGCGAGCAGATCGAAAAAGGCAAAAAAAGCGTTGCTTTCAGTCTCCGTCTGAGAGCAGCCGACAGAACCATGACCGACGCAGAAGC
>CAVFAD010000009.1:9473-25815 GCA_963620305.1 Bacteroidaceae bacterium
GGCTGTAGCGGCACTTGAAAACGTCGGCGCGGAGCTGAGAAAATAATTTTCTCGCTGTATTAAAATCCGTTGTCAAGCAAAGTTAATTTTCTGCGGAATCGGGCAAAAGTCAATTTGTTCCGATTTCGCATTTTCCGTTTGACGTGTTTATTTTATTTTTGTACATATTTTCGGCATTAAAAACACTTGCACTTTTGTATAAAAACGTGTATAATATTCTGTAAGTATAACTGTATCTCGACGGAGGTGTTTTCGATGAGCGAAAAAACGAAAGAAATAAAGCTTGCAAATCAGGATGAAGCGGAAGTTAAAAAGATTATTCTGACGGTTTTTGATGCTCTTAAAGAAAAAGGGTACAATCCGATAAGTCAGATAGTCGGGTATATCCTCTCCGACGATCCCACCTACATTACAACACACAACAACGCGCGCAACCTTATCCGCCGAATTGACCGCTTTGAGCTTTTGCGGATTCTGCTGCGCGACTACATCGCGTCGGGCGACACGGAAAAATAAACGCGCATTCCGACGAAAAAGGAAGGTATATACATGGCGAAAAAGGAAGGCTTTCTTACCTACAAGGGTTATCCGCTCGTAAGAAACGGCAAGACCGTATATTACGGCAACAGCTACGACAAATTCATAATAATGATGCAGATAGCATCCTTCAAGCAGTCGGGCGACACGGAAATACCCGACAAAATACTCATTCAACTGCTCAATACCGATCCGGATATCAGTCCCCGCGCCAGAATCGTAAAAAAGAGCGACAAAAAGGGACTTTACGCAGCAATGGATATAGCCACGGTTTGGCTCCAGAGAGCGAATGCAGGCAAATAACAAATCATCAAACCGCAGACTTGAAGGCATCGCGCCGACACGGTCGGCGGTTTTTTTCGGAGGCAATAATAACTATGAATAAGGCAGAGCTTGTTTTTAAGGCAATCGACGTTTTCGGTGAGCTGCCGCAAAATGCCGTACACTACCCCGGAATTGTCCGTTATCTCGACATCGCGTATTCGGACGAGGACAAGAAGTTTAACATCGGCGACCTTTATTTCAAGAGAACCGCACTCAACGACGGTACGCTTCACCCCGTGCTGCTGTATATTCACGGCGGCGGCTTCATAAAGGGAGACAAAGACTACAGAGTTACAAATTCCGAATTTTTCGCACACCACGGGTATTTCGTTTTCAATATAGACTACAGAATGCCTCCCGATGTTCCGATAACCGACAACTTTGCGGACATAATCAGAGCGATAAACTACATCGGCGAGCTGGCGAAGAAATTCAATATCGACGTAAACAAGATAGCGGTTTCGGGCGACTCCTCCGGCGGCTACCAGACGGCGATGCTTGCGGCAAGCGCATTTGACGACGATGTACGAAAGGCTCTCGGACTGCCCGAAATAGAGTACAGACCCGCCGCTCTCGCGCTGATGTGCGGACTTTACGATTTGCAGCAGCTTCTCAACGGGCCGAGTCTTTTCGGTGTAATTCCCGAAACGGCAAGCCTTATTTTAGGCTTCAAGGTCAAAAAAGACATGTCGAATCTGAACGACTATGAGTATATAGATTTTACGTCCCCCGTTCACCTCGTGAACAGCAAGTGGTGTCCCACGTTTATGACATGGTCGGAAGAAGATATCATCTGCGTCGGACAGGGTCCGACAATGGCGCAGGCTTTGAACGACAACGGAGTCAAAAACGAGATATTCGCCGTCAAGGGAATTATCCGCAATCACTGTTATCACCTGATGCTTAACATGCCTACGGCAAAGGAATGCATGAACAGATGCGTAAATTTCCTCAACGGTGTCCTTGACCACAATGACCCCGAAGAGGAACCGATAAACGAAAGCGCGGAGGCTGCGGATAACGGTGCCGCTCCCGTTGAAAAAACAAAGAGGATAGTAACGGTTCAGGACATTTCCTGTGTCGGCAAATGCTCCCTCACCGTCGCGCTGCCGATAATCTCTGCATGCGGAGTCGAAACGGCTGTAATTCCGACGGCAGTGCTTTCAACGCACACGGCGTTCAAAGATTTCACGTTTCACGACCTTACAAACGAAATAACCCCCATTGCGGAGCATTGGAAAAAAGAAAATTTTACGTTTGACGCAATATACACGGGTTATCTCGGTTCCTTCGAGCAGCTGCATCTCATGAGTAAATTCTTTGATGACTTCCGCACGGAAAACAGTATCGTCTTCGTCGACCCCGTCATGGCGGATAACGGCAGGCTTTATCCCGGCTTTACGCAGGAATTTGCCGACGAAATGGCAAAGCTGTGCGGCAAAGCCGATATCATAGTACCGAACATCACAGAGGCTTGCTTTATGCTTCACAGAGAGTATATTCCCGAAGGCTACAGCGAGGACTACATCAGGGGCATTCTCAAAGACCTTGCCGCACTCGGCGCGAAAAACACGGTTCTCACGGGAGTAAGCTTCAAGAAAGGTATGCTCGGCGTTATGGGTTACATAAGCGCGGAGGACAGATTTTTCAGCTATTACACGGAACGCATAGATGTCAGCTTTCACGGTACGGGCGACGTGTTTGCCAGTGCGTGCGTCGGTGCGCTCATGCGCGGACTTACGCTCGAGAACTCACTTAAGACAGCAGCAAACTATACACTCGACTCGATAAGAAAAACCGTCGCGGAGCCGAACCACAACACCTACGGCGTAAATTTCGAGCAGTCGATTCCGCTGCTCCTCGAAGAACTCGAAAAGAACAAATAATCAACACGCGGCGCGACTCGAATACGACCCGTCAAAACCGACAAAGATTCAATTCCCGTCGGCTTTACCCGCACGGCTAACAAGTCTCGGCGGGCGCATTTCTTCCGCCGTCGGCATACGAAACAAATTTTCCGCCTCACTTTTTCGGCTGAGGCGGGATTTTTTGCGTTTTTCGGTTGAAAACAACGGCGAATCGTGGTATCATAGCATGATGTATATACGAAAAACGGAGGAAAAGTAAATGAGTTTATTTTATGTGCGCGACGGAGAGCCGTACATCCCCGACGAAGTCGGCAGAGAGCTTGCAAAGCTTGCGCATGCCATCGTAAAAACGTGCCGTCTGTCATTCAAGGTACAGATGAAGACCGCCGCAATAAACAACGCAATTAAAAGCGGCGATAAAGAGCAGATGCACGGCATGCTCCAAAAAGTACTCGAAAAATACAGAAAAATTTACACGGAATATATGTCGCTGAGCGGAGCGGAGATAAAAGAGGTCGATGACGCATTTTTTGCCGACAAAAACACCGATTTTTACGTCGGACAGCTTAAAATTCTGCTTGACCTCGCGAACATAAACTGCATTGCGGAATCGCGCATGATGCCCCTTTTGAGCGGCGCATGCGAAAAAACACTCGGCAAACAGCTCGACGAGCTTTATTTCTTCTCGAATCAGGGTGAAATAAGAAAAGACGAAGCCGAAGAAGACGGCGAAAACGGCGCGGACAACGGTGCCGCAGCAGAGGAATAACTTAACGAAAGAGGAACACCTACTATGGAATGGACAGGTCTTAACGAGCTGCGCGAAAAATACCTCAAGTTTTTTGAGAGCAAGGGTCACTTGCGCCTTGACAGCTTTTCGCTTATTCCGCAGAACGACAAGAGCCTTTTGCTCATAAACGCGGGCATGGCTCCGATGAAAAAATATTTCACGGGCGAGGTGACTCCCCCGTCAAAGCGCGTCACAACATGCCAAAAGTGTATCAGAACGCCCGACATCGAGCGCGTGGGACACACTGCGCGTCACGGCACTTTCTTCGAAATGCTCGGCAACTTCTCGTTCGGCGATTATTTTAAGCATGAAGCTACTGCGTGGGCATGGGAGTTCTGCACAAAAGAGATGCAAATGGATCCCGAAAAAATATATGTCAGTATTTATCTTGACGACGACGAAGCATACGACATATGGACAAAGGAAGTCGGCGTAAAACCCGACCATATGGTTCGTTTCGGCAAAGAGGATAACTTCTGGGAACACGGCGCGGGTCCCTGCGGTCCCTGCTCGGAGCTTTATTACGACAGAGGTGCGGAGCACGGCTGCGGCAAACCCGACTGTAAGGTCGGCTGTGACTGCGACAGATACGTCGAATTCTGGAATCTCGTTTTCACGCAGTTCGAGAACGACGGCAACGGCAGCTACACACGCTTAAAGCACCCGAACATCGACACGGGAATGGGACTTGAGCGTCTTGCGTGCATTTCTCAGGGCGTTGACAATCTCTTTGAAGTCGACACCGTGAGAAACATTATGAAGCGTGTATCCGAAATTGCGGACATTAAGTATCATGAAAGCGAAAAAACGGACATCTCGCTGCGCGTCATCACCGACCACATACGCTCCACGGCAATGATGATATCCGACGGCGTGATGCCGTCAAACGAAGGCAGAGGCTATGTTCTGCGCCGTCTGTTAAGGCGCGCGGCGCGTCACGGCAGGCTGCTCGGAATCGACAGACCTTTCCTTGCGGAGCTGTGCGAAACCGTAATTGCGGAAAGCGGCAAGGCTTATCCCGCACTCATCGAAAAGCACGACTACATAGTCAAAATAATAGCGGTCGAGGAAGACAGCTTCAACCGCACTCTCGACGCAGGTCTTAAGCTGCTCGGCGAAATGACGGACGGCGCCGACGGCAAAACGCTGAGCGGCGCGGACGCATTCAAGCTCTCGGACACGTTCGGCTTCCCTATTGACCTCACGAAAGAAATTCTTGAGGAAAAGGGCATGACGGTCGACGAAGACGAATTTAACGCGCTCGTAAAAAAGCAAAAAGAAACTGCGCGTTCCGCAAGAAAAGACGCGGGCGCGGACGCGTGGAAGGACACGGGAGCATCGCTTAAAGGCATTCCCGCGACTGTATTCACCGGCTACGAAACGCTCAACGGCAGCGGCAAGGTGCTTGCCGTTCTCGGCGAAAACGCGGAAAAGCTTGAAGGCGCATCGACAGACAGCAGTGCGGTTCTCGTGCTCGACTCTACGCCGTTCTATGCCGAAAGCGGCGGACAGGCGGGCGATACCGGTATTATTTCGGGCGACGGTTTCACTTTTGAAGTAACCGGCACCACCAAAAATTCCAACGGCTTGTTCTTCCACAAGGGCAAGTTAACCGAAGGTGTCATTTCCGTAGGCGACAAAGTGCAAACGGCGGTCGACGGCGAAAAACGAGCCGCCACGGCGAGGAACCACACCTCGGCTCATCTGCTTCAGTCGGCGCTCCGCAAAACGTTCGGCAGCCATGTCGAGCAGGCGGGACAGCTTGTAAACGCGGACGTTATGCGCTTTGACTTCACTCACTTCGAAGCACTGACTTCGGACGAAATTGCAAAAATCGAAAAAGACGTTAACAGTATAATTCTCGAATCGGCGGACGTTATAAGCGAAGAAAAGTGCCTTGCCGAAGCAAAGGCAATGGGCGCAATGGCTCTGTTCGGCGAAAAATACGGCGACAGAGTCCGCGTTGTCAACATCGGCGGCTATTCGCTTGAGCTTTGCGGAGGTACGCACGTTAAATACACCGGTCAAATCGGCATGTTTAAGATAATTTCCGAATCGTCGGTCGCGTCCGGCGTAAGAAGAATCGAAGCGGTCACGGGCATGAACGCGCTTGCGTACGTAAACAACGCGCTTGCAAATGCATCGGCGGCAGCGGCGATCCTCAAGTGCGGAACCGTGGATGCACTTCCCGAAAAGGCGGCAGCCGTAACAGCCGAGCTGAAATCCGCCGAAAAAGAGATAGGAAAGCTCAAAGCCGAAACAGCCGCTCAAAAAGCGGGTGAGCTGTTCAAAACGGTCGGTGAATTCAACGGAATAACAGTAAAGACAGCCGACATGGGTGACGCGGATGCCTCCGCGCTGCGCACTATGCTTGATACGGCGAAGGACGACACCTCCGTTATCGTAATCGCAGGCAAAAATACCGAAAAAGGCACATGTTCGTTCGCATGCGCATGCGGCAAAGCGGCAATCGCAAAGGGTGCGCACGCAGGCAATATCGTGCGTGAAGTCGCAAAAATCGCAGGCGGCGCAGGCGGCGGCAAACCCGATTCCGCAATGGCAGGCGGCAAGGACATAACAAAAATCCCCGATGCGCTTCAAGCCGTCAGTGATATCGTTTCGGCAATCATAAAATAAAAAACGGGGTGAGCCGAAACGCACGGCTTGCCCCGAAAAATATAAGCTGACGGGAGTCGAACCCATGCCGCCCGTCAGCTTAAAGAAAGGAGCTTTTCCATGGACTGCATTTTCTGCGCAATCGCAAACGGTGAGATACCGTCAACGAAGGTATACGAGGATGACACCGTGGCTGCTTTTAAGGATCTCTCCCCGCAGGCACCCGTACACATTCTTGTAATTCCCAAGGAACACATCAAGTGGGGGTACGACATAACCTCCGAAAACAGCGCAGTAGTTGCGCATATTTTTGAGGTTATCCCCAAAATCGCAAAGGAGCAGGGACTCAATAACGGCTACCGCGTGGTGAACAACTGCGGCGAAAGTGCCGGACAGTCGGTGCTGCATCTTCACTTCCATCTGCTGGGAGGCAGGGATTTTACGTGGCCGCCCGGCTGACTCGTCGCAAAGACCGCTAAGCTACGTCCCGCGTAGTGACGCGGGACATCCGCTCGCTTTTCTTGCTCCTCGTTTCCGAAAAAAGTCACGCTGCGGTTCGCCTGTTCGCTTATAAATGCGCTCACGACGGCTCACTCTTGCTACCAACTTTTTTCGGTAGTGGCGGTCAGGCATTGTGCATGAATCGTGTAGGGGCGGCGTTCCACCCGCCGCCCGCGCGGATATACGTAAAAAAGGTTACATAACCCGTGCCGACCGATAAACGTCGCACGGGTTGAATTTTGCGCTGCATGTTTATTTCCGTTTTACTTTGGGAATGCTTGCAGGGAACGCGAAATGATAAGGCGATTGACAAAGTTTGCGTTTTGGTTTATACTTATTATACAAATCAAAGCACTGCAAAGGAGAAAATTTATATGAAATTTAATGAATACCTTTCAAAAAAGCGTATTGCCGTTCCCACTCCCGACGACGTTGTCGACGAAAACGGCATATGCCGTTTCGGTACGTTTGAAAGTGAATTTCCCCATATGAATTTTTTGAAGGTCAACCGCCCGTCTGCGCTGCCGAACTGCATGAACAAAACGCGCCTTACGCTGTGGGAGGCTACCGAAATCAATTTCGATAACGTTATTTTGCTGACGGCTGTATGCGACATGGCACTTTTCGGCACGGCACTCACGGTGCTTTACGACAAGCGAACAAAAAAATGCACCGCGTGGCAGGAGATGTTCCCCTCGTCAAAAGCATGCATCGCGCCCAACCTCATAAATTCGTCGGAAACAGTTTCAAAGGGCAAAAAGGTCAGGCTGACCTATGTCAACAATTTTCAGCGCGGCGAAGCGATAGTATCGGGTTATGCGACCGACAAAAAGAAAGGCGATATAGACTACCGCGTAAAGCTTACGCGCGTTTCAAAGCCGAGCATCGTCAACATTCCGTTCGACAAAAACAGACCGCTCTATTCTCAAAAAGACCTTTTCTCGGTTGAAGGCTATCTTGAATATAACGGTGAAAGACACGTTGCGAACAGCACGACCACCGCAATAATCGACGACCATCGCGGCTACTACCCCCGCGACGCGCACTACGACTGGGTCACGACGATGGGTAAGCGCGAAATTGACGGCAAGGAGCGGTTTTTCGGGTTCAACCTTACGAGAAATCAGTCGATAAATCAGGACGATTACAACGAAAATCTTATCTGGTTCGAGGGCGATTCCACGCTGCTCACACCCGTGGTATTTAAGCACGAAAGTGACAGTCTTTGGCACATCACCGACGTTCAGGGAATGACCGATATATATTTTGACATCGGCGACGAATTTCTCATGAAGGTCACAACGGGCATCATTAACATCGACTATCACATTACTTTCGGTTCACTCAAGGGTTACGTCTGCGACCCCGACGGCAACAAATACATTCTTGACGGCATGGTAGGCATAGGCGAGGATAAGACCCTGAAATTCTGACAAAAAAGCAATGCTGTATATTCTTCGGCATCTTGATAAAAGCCGTCGGCTTGCGTTCGTGCAGGTCGGCGGCTCTTTGCTTATTCACTCATGCTTTTTTAACTGTTAAATATACGTTTCCGCGCTTAATAGTGGTCAATTCCGCAATCGCAGGCCTTGTTTATCTTGAACATTTTCCAAAAGAACCGTGCGATTTTGTAGAAGAATGCGGCAATGCCTTTCTTGTGGCAGATGTGATTGCATTCGTCCTTTTCGGTCGTTCCGTCTGTGTCCGCCGTTGTGGGTTCGGTGGTAGGCTCGGTCGGTTTGATTGCATCCGCCATACTGAGAGTTAAAGCGGGACGCACACCGGTCGTTGTGTTTACATAGGTGTAATCGTAAACGATCGAGCCGTACATGCTGACTACACACGCATTGTTAAAATAGTCACCGGCGGAACGAAGGCGCCAGCTCGAATAGGCGTTCGTGTAAATATCATTCAAACCTTGGCAACCTGCATATGCGGTACGCAATACACGTCGGGTTTCCGTATTGCCCTCACCCGTTGCAAAACCGTAAGCCGTATCCTGTACTTCACTGTAGCTCAAGAGCCACACGTTATCCGTTGTGGAGTTGCTGTCATACTCCGAGGATGATGTACTGTACGCGCTGTTATCGAGCGTTGTCGCAACTATCGCGTTCTTTTCGCTTGTGCCGAATGTCGTATTGTAAAACGTATCATTGAGCCATGTGCGGATGTCGCTGTGCTCGTAGTTGTTCGAGTAAACTGTCACGCCGTCGATTGTACGGTTATCGGAGTTGTTATAATACTGCCGGGAGTCGATTACACTCTTGCTCAGTACAACCGCTTCATCCGTGGCGCTGTCGTATGAAAGCACCTGCCACTCCAGCGGCTCGAACTTGAACCAGTACACCGTCGAAGTCACATAGCCGTTGTCGTCCTGATACGAGTTGTTATCCGAACCTATATCGTCCGTAAAGCGCGGACGGTATTTCGTAAAATACACACCGCGGTAATTCTCGCCGTCGTACTCGACATCGGTGTACTTCATGAAGTCGCTTTGTACACCTTTAATGTAATAGTCGTAGCTCGTCCAACCGTCGGTCGAGCCCGCCGCAGCCGTCAGCGCAGTCTTGAGAGTCTCGTCGGTCACTTCGCTCTGCGGATATGAACCGAACTCGACGATGTCGCCGGTTTTGTACGTGTTTGCCTCTTCCGCAGATACGGTCAACGGGGCAGCCGCGAGCAGCATCAAAACGGCGAGCATGATGCACAGCGCATGGCGCACGATGCGCCGATTTTTGATTTTCATAATAAAACCTCCGCTTTTAATTTTTGTATTTCACGACGTGTAAACAAGTCCCGTTTCACACATCGGCAATACCGCGTTCGGATAACAAAAAACACCGACCCCGAAAAAAGGTCAGTGCCCAATTACGACATCAAAGCAGCAAAAAAGGAGCAGCAACCCTGTCGGTCAAGATTGTCGCACGTTCCGTTTCTCCGTCAACCCATTTGTTCGATTTTCTTTGCGATTCATCTCTATTAACTCTCATTTTAGCATTTTTCACTTGAATTGTCAATATATTTATTAAGATTTGTCTGTTTTTTGTGCCATAACAAATGATATCTAAAACATAAAAATATTTACAAATCGGCAAGTTTCTCGGGATGTTCATTCAGATTTGTCATTTCAAAGCCGTTGTCGGCATCGTAGAAGAAGCAGTCGCCGTCCTCGTTTCCCGCGAGCGTGTACCACCTGCCGTTATCGAAGCATATCGCCGCGCCGTTGTCACACGCGATGCCCGACAGCTCCTGCGTTTTTATCGCACGTGCAAAGGTCTGCCAGCTTTCACTCTGATAGTGCGGACAGTTTACGTACGGCAAAAAGCCGAGACAGTCCACAAAAACAAACGAGCCGCCGTCTCCGCAGTCATCGTACCCGCGCGCAAACCAGCACATCGCGCCTGAACTGAATCCGCTCATAACGCACCCTCTGTCATAAGCATCCCGAAGCTTATTGTCCGCGCCCGTCTTTTTGAACGTGTCCATGAGAAGTTCAAGATTACCGCCGCCGACGTACACAATATCGGCACGCGAGAGCTTAAAATCAACCGTTTCGCCATCGGTAACACCGTGCAGCAAAAACAGAATATCGGCAACACAGCCGAGTGAAGAAAACGTGCTCAGCAAATGCTCATCGCCCGATATATCATCGTTTCCCGCAGCAGGGATAAAGACGAAATACGGGTGCTCTTTGCCCGATTTTTCTTTTATGTGACGTGCGACTTCGTACATTTCACCGTTGTCGAATCTGCCGCCGCCGAGCGCAATAACCGTTCCCATATAAATACCTCACAAGCTGAAATTAAAATAGTGCGCACAGAGCGACCATGCCGCTGTCAGCACGAGCGCGGGCAGCATGTTGCCCACTCTGATTCTTTTCGGCAGGAGCTGATTCAGTCCTATGGCGGCAATCATGACCGAGCCGACAAGCGAAATATCGGAGATAACGCTCCCGACGTTCAGAAATCGCTCAAAAACACCCGCAAGCAGTGTAACGCTCCCCTGCAAAACCGCAACGGGAATAAACGAAAACAGGCAGCCGATGCCCATTGCAGACGACATCATCATAACAATTAAAAAATCGAGCAGTGCCTTTGCAAAAAGCGTGGCATGATCGCCCTCCAAGCCGTCCTTTATCGCGCCGACTATTGCCATTGCACCCACGCACACGACAAGCGACGTACTGACAAACGCGTTAACAAATCCCGCGTCGTCATGCGCGCCGACCTTCTTTTTCAGCCATTCGCCGAATTTTTCGATTCCGTGTTCTATGCGAAGAAGCTCGCCGACGAACGTACCCGCCGCAAGACAAACTATCATCATGACCGTGCCGTTTGCGGCAAGATGTCCGTCCTCACCGACGGACAGTATACCCGCCGCCGCGCCCGACACCCCGACGAAAAACACGCAAAGTCCGAGCACCTGCATCAGCGAATCGCGAACCGGTTCTTTTATTTTTTTACCGAAAAGCACTCCGATAAGCGCGCCGACAATAATACCCGCCGCGTTTACAGCCGTCCCCAATCCCGGCATTGCATTCACAACCCTTAAAAACCGAATTGAATAGAGTATACCACATCCGCGTATTAAATCAATACCTTTTTGTCAAACGGAGAAAAAAGCGAAGAAGTCTTTTTTATGAAAAAATAACGGCTTTTTGTCAATGCGCAAGCTCGGCAATTATCGCTGCGCGAATTTGGGCAGCTACCCGAAAAAATCGCGGCGAACGCATCTTCGCACACAAAAAGCCTCGGAAAATCCGAGGCTCTCTTTACGGGCAAACCCGTTTTATTCGGCAAAACAGCCGGCTCAGTCGCTGATATAGGGAAGCAGCGCAAGCTGACGCGCACGCTTGATAGCAACGGTAAGCTCTCTCTGATGAGCGGCGCATGTGCCTGTGACTCTGCGGGGCAGAATCTTTGCTCTTTCGGAGATGAAGCGACGAAGCTTCTGAGTGTCCTTATAATCAATGAACTCAGACTTCTCTACACAGAAAGTGCAGACTTTTCTGCGGCTCTTTCTGTTCATGGGGCGACCGCCCTTGGCATCTTTCTTTTCAAAAGCCATGATGATATCCTCCTTATAGAATTGAAGAAAAGGTTTCAGAACGGCAAATCGTCATCGTCCACTACCGACGAAAAATCGTCAGCCGTGGAATTTGAATACGCGGAGGGAGCCGCATTGGCGGCTGAGCCTGTTCCGCTTTCGGCTTTTGAACCGCAGAACTCCGCCCTGTCCGCAACTATCTCGTAAGACGTGCGTTTGTTCCCGTTCTTGTCTTCATAATTGTTGGTCTGAAGCGAACCCTGAATCGCGATCATTGAACCCTTGCGGAAATATTTTGTGACGAAATCGGCATTGCTGCGCCATGCAACGATATCAATAAAATCCGCTTTTCTTTCTTCGCCCGACTTCTGGTAAGGGCGATCGACCGCTATTCTGAATCTGCAAACCGAGAGACCGCTCGGCGTGGTACGCAATTCCGGATCTGCGACAAGGCGACCCGTCAACACACAACTGTTCATTCTTTTTTCCTCCTCTTATCTTGCGACAACAAGGTGGCGAAGAACACCGTCGGTGATGTTGAGCACACGTTCAAGCTCTGCGGGGAAAGCCACATCGGCTTCGTATGTGTAGAGCACATAGTAGCCGTCGGTTTCGTAGTTTATGGGATATGCGAGCTTGCGCTGCCCCCACTCATCTACTGCCTCCATGGTTCCGTTTGCTTCGATAAGAGCCTTGAATTTTTCAACAAGCTCCTTTGCCTTTTCTTCACCTGCTTTAAGTGAGAATACTGCTACGGTTTCGTACTTTGACATTCAGATGCACCTCCTTTTGGACTTCGGTCCCCGTTCGGGAACAAGGATAGCTGTATACATTCAATACAACAGAAGTATTTTAACAGCTTTGTCAGCCGTTGTCAACCTCTTTTTCATAGGTTTTTCGGAAAATGCGGTTAAACACTTTAAAATGCCGCAATTTTTTACAGAGTCAAATCGAGCAGTGCTCGCACGATTCGCAGTCGGGGAAGTTCGCTCTGTCGTATTCGATTCCGTTTTTGTCGTAATAATCCCTGACCGCCGCCTTTATCGCTTCCTCGGCAAGCACGGAGCAGTGCATTTTATGCGCGGGAAGTCCGTCGAGTGCTTCCGCAACCGCCTTGTTTGAAAGCTCGAGTGCCTCCGAAAGCGGCTTGCCCTTTATCATCTCGGTTGCCATCGAACTTGAAGCTATCGCCGAGCCGCAGCCGAACGTTTCGAATTTTACGTCAGACACGGTATCATTGTCTATTTTGAGATATATTTTCATTATATCGCCGCATTTTGCGTTGCCGACTTCGCCTACTCCGTCCGCATTTTCTATAACGCCTACGTTTCTCGGATTCCTGAAGTGATCCATTACCTTTTCGCTGTAAAGTGCCATAATAAAACCTCCCTTTTGATAAAACCTACATGCCGCGCCGGTTCGCCGCCGCCGAATTAAAGCTCAAATGCCTTTTCGCCGCTCATCTTTTCACGCCAGAGCGGTGACATGTTGCGCAGATAGGACACCACCTGAGGAATCTGTTCAAGCATGTAGTCGATTTCCTCCTCAGTATTCCACTCACTGAGTGAAAGACGCAGCGAACCGTGCGCAATCTCGTGCGGACGTCCGATAGCAAGCAGCACATGACTCGGGTCGAGAGAACCCGACGTACATGCGGAACCCGACGAAGCGCATATTCCCCTGTCATCGAGAAGCAGCAGCAGGCTTTCGCCCTCTATGCCCTCGAACAGGAAGTTCACATTGCCGGGCAGACGGTTTTTACGTGTACCGTTCAGTGCGCTGTGCGGTATTTTTGACAGTCCGTCGATGAGTTTATCGCGCAGTTTTGTCATTTTTGCGGCATTGGCATCAAGGTTTTCTTCCTCCTCTTTAAGTGCCGCCGCCATGCCGATTATCGCCGGCAGATTTTCCGTTCCGGCGCGCTTTCCTCTCTCCTGCGCTCCGCCCTCAATGATTGACGTGAGCGGTATTCCCTTTTTCGCATAAAGTACGCCTACACCCTTGGGTCCGTGGAATTTATGTGCCGAAAGAGACAGCATGTCGATACATTCATCCGCAACGTTTATGTGAAGATGTCCCGCCGCCTGAACGGCGTCGGTATGGAAAATAACACCCCTTTCGCGGCATATCTTCCCTATTTCGGCAATCGGCAAAACGGAGCCGACCTCATTATTGGCGTACATCACGGTAACAAGGCAGGTATCGCCGCGTATTGCATTTTTTACCTGTTCCGGAGTGATGTTCGCGTTGTTCTTAACATCGAGAAGCTCGATTTCAAAACCCCCTTTTTCGAGCTTTTTAAGCGTATGCAGAACCGCATGATGCTCAAAAGCGGTGGAAATTATATGCTTTTTGCCTTTTCTTTCGCCTATGCGCGCAGCGGAAATTATAGCCTGATTGTCGGCTTCGCTCCCGCCCGACGTAAAATATATTTCTTTCGGAGAACAACCGAGCACATCGGCGATATCTTCACGCGCCTTTTGCAATGCCTCGGCTGCATGCTGTCCCACACTGTGCAGGCTGGACGGGTTGCCCCAGTAATTTTCGAACGCGCCTTTCACGGCATCGATTGCCGTACGGCTCATTTTTGTTGTTGCCGCATTGTCGGCATAAACTTTCATGCAGTATCCCTTCTTTTATATCGAAATCTATTACCTACTAATTTGGTATGCAAGTGTATAATAGCCTGTTTTTTTCGGTTTGTCAATAGCATTTGCGGATTTTGCGCAATTAACGCAGTTATTTTACAAAAGCGTGTGTTTTTGTCTTCACCGCATGTATCGCAAGCCGCACATTGCTTCGCCTGCACGTCACGGGTGCGTTCACGGGTCGCTGTGCGTTTACGGCAAAAAAAGTCCTCCTGCCGCAGTATTTACGCTGCCGCAGGAGAAGCCTGTGCTTAAGCTGACGGACGGCAAATGTTCAATTTCCGTCGCGTGTGCCTTTATTTAATTACCTTGCCGAAGAAAAATTCTTTCTTTTCGGGAGTATTGAGCACAACCACGGGTTTTATCTGATTGAGTGCTCTGCCCTGCGCGACGAGCGACGCGCGGTAATCGTTGTACGCGTTCTTTGCAAGCGGCAGCACCTCCGGCTCGCTCAGCATGCCCCAGCGTCTGTACTTATCGTATTTTTCGTTTGCGCTGCGGAAGGTTTCGTCGACAAACTTCTCGATTTCGTCCTTGTTTTCGGCAACAAATTCGGGTTTGTCCGTTTCGCAGAGGAGCATGTAATTGGGTATCTCTTTATCGATATCGCCGTAAAAGCTGTAACCCTCAAGATTCAATCCGAACTGCTCGGACATTTTCATTGCGACAAAGTCAAGCATCTGAGTCGTTGTCTTTTCGTTTGCAACGTTCAGTCCCATGTTTGAGCGGTAGAGGAATTTCACGCGTTTTGACTGATTGTACGTACCGGTCACGCGGACGATATCGAGAATACGGTATCTGTAAAGACCGGAGAAATTAGTAACGATTATTTCATAGTCCTTGCCGACCTCTATTTCGTCAAGCGTCAGCGGACGTGTGTCTTCGGGCGCATCCACGGGCAGGAATTCGTAGATAATGCTGCGGGGCAAAAGAACGTAGTCGTCGTCGTTGAGCGAAACGCACATTGCCATAAAGCCTTCGCTCGCGGCATAACCCATATTGTGAAGCGGAAGATCGCCGACGTATCTTCTCAGCTTGTCAAGATACGCGGAAAGAGACGAAGCAACCATGCCCTGCGCCCACGAAAGACGGGGCCAGATGCGCTTTGCGATCGGCACTTCGGTGTCGAAGCCTTTTCTGAATTCGCATCTCAGCTCGTCCGCGCGCTTCGGATTCGGCTTCATGTGACCGTACTTTTTGCGCAGCGACTCGGGACATTTGACGGACGGGTCTATGGTACCCTTTTCAATGTCATCACAGATCATTTCCCAGTTGTTTTCAAGGTACTCGAACATGGTTGTGACAAGCGTTATAACCATGCCGCCGATAAACGAAACTTTTTTGCTCGGGAGGGCAAAACGGAGCTGAAAATACGGAATGTTTGTATTTTCCTCATCCTCGGGATAGAGGATATCGAGCGGCGTACAGGAGATGAATTTCAGCAGACTTTTAATATTATTGTAAGGCAGCTGACCCGCGCCGTTGCACATCATGCCGTTTTTGAGCTTGTGCCCGTTAAGCGAAAGCAGCAGCGGACCGTAGACGGGATAGAACTTTTCGCCGCGCTCTCTGAAGTACCGCGCCGCGCATGCGTTCGTGGGAACAAGACCGCAGCAATGAAGATTCCAAAGGTCCTGAAAAGTCTTAGGCTGCAGCTTCGGCTTGCCGACACTGCCCGATGAAGAACAGTAACGCAGAACCTTACTTGATGTAATTATATTTTCTTCGTTGTTTTCGACCATTCTGTCGATAAGCGGAGCGTAATCCTCAAAGGTCGAAAGCGGAACCTTGTCCTGATACTCCTTAAAGGAATGAATGTCCGCAAAACCGTATTTTTTTCCCAATTCGCAGTCTTTGTTGCGCTCAAGAATCTTCATCAGCGACTCGTTCTGCGTGTTCATCGCATCCGAAGTGTATCCGTTAAACTTCTTAAAGGCAATATTCCCCATAAATACGCCGTAATCCGAGACAAAACCCACCGAAAACACCCTTTCATCCATGTTAATAATTTG
>CAVFAD010000009.1:25825-46669 GCA_963620305.1 Bacteroidaceae bacterium
CATCATAGTTTAACACATGCTTTTGTTTTTTTCAATACATTTTTACAAAACAAACCGATTAGGTAGGCAAAAAAAATCGGCAGAGCCGCCCCGAAGAGCAGTTCTGCCGAATCCGTTCCGGCGTTATTTTTTTGAAACCACGGGGAATGTGTCGTCAAGTCCCACCGCATAGCGAAGAATGTAGCGGGCATCGTCAACACCTATCTTGCCGTCTCCGCCGACATCGCCGACTTTAATGAGAATCCTCGAGGGTTCGCCCTCAAGACCGACCGCATAGCGGAGTGCAATACGCGCATCGGCAACGCTTATTGAGCCGTCAACATCGAGATCGCCGTAATAATAGTCGTTCATCTCGGCATCTTCAAGAGTCGAATAAGCGTAGATCTTATCGCCTATGACCGCCTTGCGAAGGTACTGCGGGTACATTTCGGTCTGAATTACGGTGCGCTGACTTTTTGAAAGCGCAAGCCAAAGAATGAATTTTGCGGCTGTTTCGGAACCGTAATCCATGTTCTTGTGATTGCAGATAAACCATGTCTGCTCGGGCAGATAGCATGTTGCGGCATCGCAGCATTTTTGCGGCTCCATATGATTGTGGTTGCCGTTTGAGCATTTTTTCGCAGCGGTAAGGCTGCTGTCGATATCGCCTGTTCTTACACCCATGCCCGTATAGCGCGTGGCATTCATGCCGTCGGACTGTTCGTCTATACGGCCCGTAATCGGGAGCATCTGCATACCGTAGCCGGCGACGACATATGTGTTGATGCCGTCATCCTGCGCATTCGAAAGCGTTTCCTCTGTAGCGGCAAGCACCTCGCGATAGACACGAATCTTTTCGCGAAGCTCCGCTGTCATTTCGCTCTCGCTGCCGAACATTTTTTTTACGGCGTCCTCATAATCTTCCTCAGGGACAAGTGCCCAAAAGCCGGGAACATATTTCATGTTGTCTTTCAAAGCATTATTGTAAAGAGTATCAGCCGATGCGCTTATGAGCTTTTTGTAACCGCTGCCGACCTTACGGAAAAGATTTTGGTCAGCCATTATTTTGGAAAAAATAACAAGACCTATTTTTGACCACAGCTCGGCATAATTCTTCTCGCCGATATATTTTGATATCATGGTTGTGACGATTCCGCCCGGGTCCTGCTCGATATATCTTGCAATTGCATCTCCGACATCGTCGCCCGTTATGCTGTCATAAAGGTCTTTTGCCGTGGAAAAGATATCCGTTTCCTCGTCGGTCGTGCGCTTTTTCTTGCCGCTGACAACATCGCCGCTCATCACCGCACCGACCAGAGAGCTGCCCGTAGCGGCGGAATCAAGAAAAATGCAGGAAAGGAGTTTTTCTTTTGCATGCTCCCTGTATGTATAAAGGTAGCTGTTGGCAACATTGCCGCCCGTACCGCCCGAAATGAGCGACACTTGGTCTGTGTCCGATTTTGAAGTAACCAAATCGATAAACTCTTTTAACTTGCCTGCATTCGCGACGGGATCAAGCCGCCAATCGTAATTAAAGACATAAATATCCTTCGCCGACACCGCGCCGCCCGACTTTTCGGCAAGAGCCTTGATGTTGGCGGTATAAACTTCGGTATCGCCGCTGTAATAAGCCATGGAAGATTCATATGTAATAGGCTTAATCTTGCTGTTGACCGAATTGCCGTACTGATTCATTTTAATATCGGCAAACATACTGTTGATTGCTTTTGCAACAGTTTGCGCGCCTTTTTCGGAATCACCGACGGCAGCCGCCAGTCCACCGATAATGTCGGAAACGCTTGCCGTAAATTTATCGGAGCCGACACCGAAAACAAGCGTATCCACACCGAGCTTCATGCCGGAGCCGTCGGTTCTCTCGTAAAGCGGGATATCGTTCATATCGGGCACGTAGACAATTGCCGTACCCACTCCCTCAACCGATACTGCGACAGCGGACACGGGGTAGACAAGCACTGCGGCAAGCACCAGCAAAATTGCCGTGAGTTTTGTTGAGATTTTACGTTTCATTACATTCCCTCCGTGGCTTTTTTACGAATCAAAAAATTGCATATATCGCAACGGCGCACACGCTCAGCACAATGAGCGCGGCAAGCACGATTGCGACGATTCTTGTAAATTTTTTATTCATTTTACTCTCCGATCCCGACAAGCGACAAAAGCTCTTTTTCATAAGCCGAGGTCTTTGCCGAAGCTTCTTTTTCGTCTTTTCCGCGAACCATTGTATAAACCTTTATCTTAGGCTCCGTTCCTGCGGGACGCACAACGACCCTGTCGCCGTTTTCAAAGCGGAGCGCAATAACATTTGACTTAGGCAGGGCGAGAACGGTCTCCGCGCCCGCTGCGAAGTCAACGGAAACACTTTTTTTATAATCGTCCGCGCCGACGATATTTTCACCGCCGAGCGAATGCGGATACGCACTGCGCAGACTGTCCATTATGGCGGACATCTTCGCCATGCCGTCCGCTCCTTCGAAGTAAAAGTTGAAAAGACTGTTTTTCCAGTATCCGAAGCGTTCGTAAAGTCCGTCAAGCGCGTCAATGAGCGTTTTTCCGCAAAGCTTGTAATATGATGCGGCTTCGCATATCAGCATGGATGCATTGACGGCATCCTTGTCATGCGTATGAACGCCGGTCAGATAGCCGTAGCTTTCTTCGAATGCTATTTCAAAACGGTCGGCTTCGCCTTTTTCTTCAAGCTGCGTAATATATTCGCCGATATACTTGAATCCCGTAAGCACATTAACGACCTGCGCACCGTAGCTTTCGGCAATCTGTGCAGCCATGTCGGTTGTAACAATGGATTTTATAACAACAGGCTTTTCGGCAAGAGTTCCCGCCGCTTTTTTGCGGGAAAGAATATAGTCGGTAAGTATGCAGCCCACATCGTTTCCCGTAAGAAGTTTGTATTCACCTTTGTCGAGAAGTGCAATGCCCACTCTGTCGCAGTCGGGGTCTGTGGCAAGAAGCAGGTCGGCTTTCTTCGTTTCGGCGGTTTTGAGAGCTTCGTTGAACGCCTCTCTTATTTCGGGATTCGGGAACGGGCACGTCGGAAAATTACCGTCGGGCAGCTCCTGACTTTTGACAACAGTCACATCTTTAATGCCGATCATGTCGAGAATGCGTCTGACAGGCTTGTTGCCCGTACCGTTGAGCGGAGTGTAAATAACGCTCAGACCCGCCTTTGCGGGAACGTCGGGTTCGACAAGCCGTGTTTTGACAAGTCCGTAGTACCTGTCGATAACCTCGGCGGGAACGTATTCGATAAGACCTTTTTTGAGAGCCGTGTCAAAATCGATTTTGCCGAAGTCGCCGAACATGTCGGTCTTGTTAATATAGGCAAGCGTCTTGTCTGCCGCCGCGTCGGTCATCTGGTAGCCGCGTTCGTCATAGCACTTGTAACCGTTGTATTTTGACGGATTATGACTTGCCGTGATTATAATACCCGAGCTGCATTTAAGTTCTCTGACGGCATAAGCAACGATAGGCGTGGGAATAAGCTCATCAAAAAGCCAAACTTTAATGCCGCCTGCGGCAAGCACGCATGCCGCTTCTTTTGCAAAGCGTTCGCTGTTAATTCTCGAGTCGTAGCCTATCACGCACGACGGCGACTGAAAATCGTCGTTAAGATAACGGCAAAGACCCTCCGTTGCACGGCGCACGGTATATATGTTCATTCTGTTTGTACCCGCGCCGAGCACACCGCGAAGTCCCGCCGTCCCGAAAGAAAGATCCTGCCAGAAGCGATCGAGTATTTCACTCTCCTGCCCCTCAACGGCTTTAAGCTCCGCCGCAATTTCGGGATCGGATGCCTTTTCGCACCATTCTTTATATAAAGCGTTTATATCATTCATTCGCATTCACCTTTCAATATACGCAGAAGTGCAGACGGTCACACAAAAACACTGCCGAGTATAATTATATCCTGTTCCGCGATTTTTTACAACAGTATTTATTTTCCGTTCCGTTTTCTCCGAGGTCGGGCAAAGAGCTGCGGGAATCAGAAACCCTTACTCGCCGAAAAACCGTTATACGGCGGATTTGCGCTTTTTAACGATAATAACGGCAGCAGCCGCAACAATCACCGCCGCGGCGGCAATAACGGCAATCAGAATCGGCACAGATACATTACTGTCGCTGCTCTCCGTTTGCTCGGGGTCACTGCTCTCCGGAACTTCGGGCAGCTTGCCGTAAGCGGAAGCATCCAAGGCTACGGTCATGGGATCGACCTGCTTGAGCTCGTCGATGACCTCGTGAGTTTCGGGATTCCTGCCGTTTTTCATGGTGTTGCTGTTTTTGCTCATATACCAGCGGACATCGTTAAGTAGTTGTCCTGCATCTTCAAACGCCTGATTCTGCACCGAATTGCAGTAATCGGTTATGTACTGTTTTGCCGCCGCTCCGTCTTCGAGGGATTGGGCGTTTTTGAGAACGGTCTGCATGCTCTCGGTCATGAGCGTCTCCGCCCTGTGCCAGTATGTACGCACGGGTTCACCGTAAATCTTGTATGCGTTCTTCTCAACGCAGAGAGTATTGATTTCCTTAAAGCGGTAATACGGGTAAAGCTGCGTATCGAAAATACCGACCTCGTCAGCGGTCTGGCTGCGTGCATACGGAGCGCTTATTTCGGTTGCGGCATTGGATATCGGAACAAACACGCCGTACAGGGCGGGTCCCGTGCTCTCCCACGTCACGCACGACATATCCGCAGGAAGTTCCGGATATATTTGCGCAATATGCACGCTCAGCGCGGTGTCCGTACCTATAACACGCATGTCGGTACGTCCCGTTTCGTCGGGACTGTATTCCGTGCCCTCATAGCGGTTGCGCATAATCTCCATAACATCAAGCAGCGATACTTTTTCCTCCGCAGTAAAGCACAGCGGGTACAGCGCGTTCCTGTCGTAATCGCCGTAGGCTGCGGGAGCCATAATCCGATGAGCTATCCATGTTCTCATATGGGAATAGTTCGTTACGACCTCCTCGCCTGAGTAGGTTGCAAGAAGGTTAAGCTCGCCGTTTTCTCCGTACACGGCAAAGCCTTTCTCCTTTGCAAGACTCTCAAGTTCTTCGGAGAGTATGCTGTCGGAGTAATCAGACACGTATTCGAGCGAAAACTCATTTCCGAAAGCGCATACCTTGTCGTCGGGCAGCTTTACGGCTGCATACTGATGTCCGTTGTACATCTCGACGTACCACGCCTCCTTTCGGTCGGCGATAAGGGCGATATTGACCTCGCTGCTGCCGTAGGTATCTATCAGAGACAAAAGAACTTCAACGCCCTCTCTCGCCGTGGCACTTTGACAGGTTACGAGATCGACGGCGGTAAACTCCGAAAGACCGTGCTCCACGAGAGGATCGGCATCGAGCGCGGCGGCATTCGAAAACGATGTGATTGACATTATCATCGCAACGCCGTATTCGTTCGTACAAACGGTCGCGTCGCTGCCGAGACCGTTTGCCGCCGTTGCGCTCGCCATCCACGGAGTGGAGGTATAGCGATAAGTTGTGGCGGGAAGAGTCGCGAACACCGTCTTATCGTTGTCGACGGGCATCGTTCTGCCCGATTTGTTTTCAACACGCTCGGTTATTGTGACATAGTTTGCCCAAACGTCCTGATAGTCATTTGATTTTGCCATGATTACCGTGCCGTCGGCACTGGCTTCGGAGCCGACATAGACCGCCGTGCAGGCACAGACCTGAACAGCTCCGGCGACCGCAAGCAGCACAGCCGTAGCGGCAGAGCATACTGTCCGCAAAAATCTGTTTCTTTTTTTCATGGTTCCTGTTCTCCTTTATTTAAGATACCCTCATCGGACTTATTGTCGGGTCAGCAGTCCTACCGTTTCGACATGAGCGGTACGCGCAAACATGTCAAACGGTGTATATTCCCTGAGCTTATATCCGAGCTCGCCCAAAACGGCACAGTCGCGCGCAAAAGTAGCGGGATCGCACGAAACGTACACTATTCTGTTCGGATTCATTTGCGCGACGGTATTCAGCAAAGACGGCGAACAGCCTTTGCGCGGAGGGTCAAGGATAACAACATCGGGGCGAATGCTTTCTTCTTCAAGCTTTTTTGCCGCGTCCGAAGCGTCGCCGCATATAAATTCCGCATTTTTGATTCCGTTAAGTTCCGCATTTATTTTTGCGTCGCGCACGGCATCGGGGACTATTTCAACGCCGATAAGCTTTTTCACATTTGCCGCAAGCGTAAGTCCTATAGTGCCCGCGCCGCAGTAAAGGTCGAGCACGGTGCCGCACTCACCGTCGAGCGCATAGGAGCGTACTTTGCCGTAAAGATTTTCGGCTTGATCGTGATTCACCTGATAAAAAGACAGCGGAGAAATACGGAACCGCACTCCGCACAGCTCATCTTCAATATACCCGTCGCCGTACAGTATTTTGTTTTTACCGCCGAGCACAACGTTTGTATCGGCGGGGTTTATATTTATAAGCACGGTCTTTATGCTTTCATCGGCTTTAAGCAGCTCGTTTACAAGCACGTCGGTTTTGAACATCTTTTCGCCGTTCTCCACAAGGCAGACCATCGTTTCGCCGGTGGCGAAGGCTTTGCGAATGTATATATGACGCAGCAGACCGCTGTGCTTTGTTTCACCGTAAACCGACACCTTATATTTTTCGACCCAACGCGAAACGATCCGAAGAATCTGCGCGAAGCTCTCCGGCTGCAAAAGACACGTCTTGCAGTCGACCACGCGGTGCGAAAACGGCGCGTAAAATCCCGTAAGAAGCCGCCCGCCGTTCAGCGCAACGGGATACTGCGCCTTGTTTCTGTAGTGCTTTTCGGACGGCGACGCTGCTATCTCGCACGGGGCAAGGTCGATATGTCCCACGCGGGTCACTGCGTCAAAAACGCGCTTTTGCTTCATTCTGAGTTCCGATTCATACGTGATGTGTCTGAACGCACACCCGCCGCAGCGCGGAAAAACGCGGCAGTCGGGTATAATTCTGTCGGGGGACGCTTTGATGACATTTGTCAGTTTGCCGACGGCATAGCTGCTTTTTGTCTTGATTATCACACACTCGACGGTATCTCCCGGAGCCGCGCCCGCAACGAATACCGCCATGCCGTTTTTGTGTCCGACGCCGCTGCCCTCCGACGTAAAATCGGTTATTTCAAGCTCGATGACATCATTTTTTGTCAGCGTTTCTTTTTTTATCATGTTTGCCCTTTCAAAGAGTTTCGGCAAGATTTTTTATGTATTTTCTGAATTCATCGCCTATTTCGGGGTGCTTCAGCGCAACTTCGACATTTGCCTGCATTATGCCGAATTTATTACCCATGTCGTAACGTTTCCCGTCGAAATCGACGGCAAGAAGCCGCCCCGCCTCGGCAAGGCTTGACATAGCCTCCGAAAAATACACCTCTCCCGTCACGGGATTCGGTTCGGTTTTCCTTATAAGGTCAAAAACATCGGGTGTTACGACATTGCGTCCGAGAATTGCAAAATGCGAAAGAATTTCTTCTCTTGACGGTTTTTCGATAATGCGGTGCACGTCGTAAATGCGTTCCTCAAGCGGAGTAACGTCGAGCGTACAGTATTTCATGACCTGCTCGGTGGTGCACTCCTTGACGCCCGTGGTGCATTTCCCGTACTTCTCACATGCGTCAATAAGCTGACCGATAACCGGACGGCTTTCGGAAACAATTATATCATCGCCGTAAAGTATGGCGAAGGGTTCGTTACCGACAAATCTCTCTGCCGCAAGAATTGCATGCCCCAAGCCTTTGGTCTCTTTTTGGCGCACATAGTAAATGTTCGCAAGGTCGGCAACGCTGTGCACTGCTTCGTACAGTGCATGCTTTTCGGGATTTTTCAAAAGATTTTGTTCCAGCTCATAGGAATAGTCGAAATGGTCTTCTATAACGCCTTTTCCTCTGTTTGTGACAATAAGGACATCCGTTATGCCTGCGGCGGCACACTCCTCGACAAGATACTGTATCGCGGGTTTGTCCACGATATTCAGCATTTCTTTCGGCACTGCCTTTGAAGCGGGCAAAACACGCGTACCGAGTCCCGCAGCGGGAATTACAGCCTTTGTTATTTTCATAATTTTTCTCCGTTCTCTCTCTGAAACTATTCGGATGCCAATACTATTATCATCGGCAGATACGAATACAGAAACATTGCCGCGCCGTACACGAGCACACCTACAAGCGTCAGCCCCGCAGAGGTTCCCCCTCGGCGGCAAAGCTCGTTCATATATGTGTTCATGTCGGAGCACTGCGCCCTCGTCTTCATTATTTTTTTGCGCACGTCAACGCGGTAAAAACTGATTCCGCAGATAAAGCCTATAACGGGAACGCAGTAAAACGCAAGCACATACAGTATCTCGGACGCTTTTTCGCGCACGCTCTCGCCGGAGGTACGCTCCGCATAAAGATAATTTTCCTGAATCTCGAGAAACTGCTTCTGCGCCTCCTGTGCCGAAACCGTGCCGTGCGTCAGCTGCGAAGTAAGCTCAACAGACTCTTTTATCATGCTTTTGTATGCATCCGTCATCTGCAAAAGACCCGCAGCCAAGCAGCAAGCGATGATAAGCGCGGAGATTACGGCGCCTACGGCAACCATTTTTCTGCGAAAAAACCAAATTACACCAAAAATACCGCCTGCGGCAGGTGAAACCGTTTTGCCGTAGCGTTCAAGCGTTGCTATTTTTCTGACGATGCGCCCGGGTGCTTTGCCGCCCACAAAAGCCGCGTACTCCCGCACGGGAATGCCGTCGACGGTTGAATCCGGGTCAAGTCCGCCGTAAGCGTTGTAGCTGTTGTACATTGCCTCCGTGTTTTCGTCGCGCGGCGCGTTGCCGTCACCGCCGAATACATTCGCGCCGCCGAAAGCGCCGTTTGTTTCGTTTGTGCCGTTTCGGAGAGGAGCGTGACAGCTGCGGCAGTACATGTCATTGCCGTAATTCGGAGTCTGACAGTGCGGGCAGATAACGACACCCTCTCCGTTTTTGAAAATATCGTCAAAAACCTGTTCGTTCTCATGCGCTCTCTTTGTTTCGCCGTCGTTATTCTCCGTTTTCGGAAATTCCCAGCGGTATCCCGACGCATGCTCATCTTCGTGAGCGCACTTCCCCGAAGCCACCCAGCACGCGCGGTGATGCGGTGCGCCGCAAACGGGGCAGACGACCACGTCCGAGCCGTCATCAAACTTTTTACCGCAAACGGCACATTCAATATCTTTATATCTCATTTTCTGTCCTTTCAGGTAAACATATCTGCGAAAGACCGCGCGCAAACACACTGCGGCACTTTCCCTTTATTATTCTATACAATTACTCTTAAAATTGCAATAAAATCATTAACTTATTTTAGCGAAATAAGGAAAATCATTTGACATGACGGCGATATGCCTATATAATAGAAGCATCACATGCTTTTTTTCGCCTTATCCCGGCGTTTTTTTATGCAGCGGGGAGATTAAAAAATGTAAAGCAGCACTTATACGAAAAACTATTTTTATTACGAAAGGTAAAATATTATGCTTCAGTACGAAGAATTAAGACTTAAGCTTTTGGAAAGCGATAAGCCGCTGACAGAGCTTGCCGACGCAATCGGACTTGACGAGCTGAAAAAGGAAACGGCAGAGCTTGAAGAAAAAACCGCAGCCGACGGCTTTTGGAACGATGTTGCCGAAGCCAACAAAATTTCGCAGAAGCTGGCGGGATTAAAGACAAAAATCAAAAAATACGAAGACCTGAAAACACTTTACGACGACACTCTCACTCTCATCGAAATGTGCAACGAGGAAGAAGACGAGTCGATGCTTGACGAGTGCACCGCAAGCGTAAAGGAAATCGAAGAAACCATCGAAAAGCAGACGCTCGACACTCTGCTTTCGGGCGAATATGACAGCAAAAACGCCATTCTCACGTTCCACGCGGGCGCGGGCGGCACCGAGGCGCAGGACTGGGCACTTATGCTGTTCAGGATGTATCACCGCTGGGGTGAGCGTCACGGATTCAAGACAACAACGGTCGATTATCTCGACGGAGAAGAAGCCGGACTGAAATCGGCGGTTATCCTCATCGAGGGCGAAAACGCTTTCGGCTATCTTAAAAGCGAAATGGGCATTCACCGCCTTGTAAGAGTGTCGCCTTTCGACGCGTCGGGCAGACGGCACACTTCGTTTGCGTCTCTCGAGGTCATGCCCGAAATAGACGATACGATTGAAGTCGATATACGTCCCGAGGACATCAAAATGGACGTTTACCGTGCGTCGGGCGCGGGCGGTCAGAAGGTCAACAAAACCTCCTCCGCCGTCCGTCTTACACACATCCCCACGGGTATAGTCGTTTCGTGTCAGGTAGAGAGAAGCCAGTATCAGAACCGCGACGTTGCAATGACGATGCTTAAATCAAAACTCATCGAAATCAAGGAGCGCGAACACCTCGACACCATTCACGACATCAAGGGCGACCAAAAGGAAATCGGCTGGGGCAGTCAGATTCGTTCCTACGTATTCATGCCCTACACGCTTGTAAAGGATCACCGTACGGGTTACGAAAACGGCAACATCAATGCCGTTATGGACGGCGACATCGACGGCTTTATCAACGCATATCTCAAGATGCAGTCACTCGCAAAGCTTGAAGAAAACAAATAAACGCAGCCGTTTTTCGGCTGACATGCAAAAAAAGCAGCGTCTTTCGACAACAGTCGGGGCACTGCTTTTTTATTGTGCGATGCCGATTCGGTCGGCAGGTTTTTGAATATGAATAACTGCCGCGCGTTCCCGATGCGAACGCACCGTACGGCGTTTTTACAAAAGAGCGCAATGCGGCGATCGGCAGATCCTGTCCGCCGACCGCCGAGGTTTTTATGTGCGGTTAAAAAGTTTTTCGAAGAACTCTCTCAAACGCTTAAAGAATGCCGCAAGTCTTGCCCACAAGCCGCTGACAGCCGCCTTATCGGGAGTTTCGTTGCCCGTAGGCGTATCTTCTTTTTTGGTAAGAAGCTTTGCCAGATAATCCGCAAACTTTTCGGGATCGTTTGCCGATGAGATAAACTCCTTGAGTGTTAAGCCGCTTGCGACAAAGCGATCCGCCACCGTCGAAGAAACGGGGGTCAGCTTTGTCACGAGGACATACACGACGTACAAAAGCATATCGGGCACCTGATAGGTTTCCATAAGGTCATACAGACTGCCGAGGGTGTCCTTGAGCGTTTCCCTGTCGTAGGTGTCGAGCTTGCCCTCGCCTGCCGCCTTGTCGATTATTTCCGCGACAGCCTGCCTGTTTTCCTCCATGAAGACCGTTTCGAAAGCGAAGCGAAGCACTGCGGTCAGCAGGTCGCTGCCCGTCGACTTAAGGTGAACCGTTGTACGTATTTCCTTCGACTGGAATTTTTCAAGCGTACCGAAGCAAAGCGTATGGAAATCAATGTACGGGAGCGAAATCGAAACGCCGTTTATTTTGATAGAATCGCCGACAAGACTTCCTATAAGGTCGCTTGCGAAGCCGTTAAAGTCGATGTCAAGCGGCAGCGTAAGGTTCAGCGCGGCACCGCCTATCTCAATATTGGATATCAGTCCGTTCAGAATGTCGTATCCGTCGACTATCGGACTTAACACATCGAGAATAACGTACGCGAAGTGAACAAGGTTATTAAGCAGGTCGTTGAGTCCGCCTATCGAAATGAAGAACAGCAGGTTCGGGATAAGCTCCAAAACGGTGTTAATCGGGTCGGCGTACACCTTGTCGAGAAGTCCGAGCAGCGGAGCAAAGAGGTTGTATATTGCGTTCGCGTTTCCGATATCGGCGACAAGAGTCGACTCGTAATAATCACTGTACGAGAGGATATTCGGGCACGAAAGAGCCTCAAGCAACGCGATAAACGCATACTGATAGCCCGCATACGACGGCAGCTTGACAAGTCCGAGAACGTTGAGCGTGTTATCCGCAAGAAGATATTTTATCAAAAATGCGGCGGGAGAAAGCAGAGCGGAGAGTGTTTTGAGGAACATTTCACCGCGGTTCTCGGCACTGTCTATGCCCCAGTCAAGCTCACGATCTACCGTGTTGCCCTCACTGTCGGTGAAGAATTTCGACCAGTCATCAAGCTGAACAATTTCGTAGTAAGCGGGCGTCGTTCCGGTCATGCCCCTCAACGCTTTTGCGATCGTATTCGGAGAATAATCGACATCAAGCGCGTTTTTGAGAATAACCTGAACGTTTACCTTCTTGTTAAGACCCGACAAAAGCTGATAAATCTTGTTGAACAGCTTGTTGACAAGCGCATTGCCGAAAACCTTTTCATTGAGCATGTTTTCGAGATATGCGCCGATGCCGTCCGCAAATTCCGTCTTTCCGAGCATCTTCATGACGTTCGTCAGCAGCTCCTCAGCATTGCCGAGCACATCGTCCGCATACTGCTTCGTCCAGTACTTTGAATATGTGACCTGCGAGCCGTAGGAAAGAGAGGGATTTATCGCTTTGTTCAAAAGCGTGCTTTCGTGATAGTTAATTTTGCTCAGAGGGTAGGTATAGCTCTCGTGCTTATAGTAGTTGCCGTTCTCGTTTGCATAGAAAATTTCAAGCAGTGCGCAAATAGCGTCATCGGGATGAAGCATTACATTGTATATGATGTCGCCGAGCGTAAGACCGTTGAACAGCTTCTGCTCCGTATTAAGTCCGAAGCATTCGATAAGGTACGGCAGATCGTTTTCGTCGCTGCCCTCCTCATATTTTGCAAGGTCGTATTTGTAACCGAGCGCGGAGCACACGTAGCGCAGCACGTAGAGCAGCACCTGACCGGGATTTTTGATTACGAGAGTATTCCAGTCCGACCTTACCGTTCCGCACGATATGAGCTTGCCCTCCTGAATGGCGGGAAGCTTATAGGGTCTTGTAACGTACGTAACGTTGTCGTGTGCGCGGGTATGCTTTTCATCCTTTACGGTGGAATAAGAGGTTTCCGTCAGGTTGGAGTATACCGTCATGTATGCGTCGTACATTGCAGTGTACTTCGCCTTATCCGTGTCCGATGTCGTGTCGTCGAAAACGAATATTTCCTTGTACAGCTCGTATTCGGCGGAGTTCACGATAACGAGCGTGCCCGACTTGAGCGTGCCGTTACCGTTCGAGTAGTCGGTCTTCATGAGATATGCTGCGGGATCGACATGGTCGACGGTGTCGGTTTTATACTGCAGCTTAAGCACACTGCCCAAAAGACCGTTGATGCTTGAAAGCATGGTTTGCTGACCCTTCAGAAGTTCAGCAACGTTTGTTGAATAAACCGTTGTTAAACCTACATGAATAATGTAAATATGGATATGCTTGAGTATCTCCCAAAGAGAATGTGTCTGACACGTGCTGAAATCATCATGGTTGTTGTCACTTGCGGCGTCATTCTTGGCCCAATCGTCCTTGATCTCAACATTTGATGTTCTTGAAAAGAAATTGACAAGATTGGGCAGAACACTCATGAGTGTTTCAAACGGCTTAGTTCCGAGAATATCCGTAACCCAATAGACAAGCGGTTCAAGAATCATACGAAGACAGTTGTCGCCGCTTTCATCCACCTTGCCGTGATATGCTCCGCTTGTAAGATATCCGGAGCAGCCGGTGCCGTATGAGCTCTGTTCTTCAAGTCCGAGTACTCTGAAAAGAGGAATAATAAGCTTAGTATATACTCCCTGAGAGCGCAATTTAAAATCTCCAAACAAGGACAATAAAGTCTTGTCATAGTACTTGTTATACTGATCGTTTCCGCGCCACCCTCCGCTTGTACGAGCATCATTTTTATACTCTTCATCGCCGCACATTACGGTGACAAGAAGGAACGTAAAACCGCTCAGCGCGGCACAGGCGGCATCAATAAAGACAGCTGCTTTTTTATCGATAGCGGCATCGTCAACACCCCATGACAGAGCTTCAAAATTGACGTTATCCCAATTCTTCCCCGCGTTCTTCAATATCGTAATCGTGGAAGAATACGCAGAATTATTGTAACCCTCCAGCTTTTCCGCCAATGCATTGGGATAAATCGCAAGCTTATTTTTTTCAATAAGGTCATTCAAAATCTTGTCAAGGTCTATTTTGTACTTTTCGTAAATCGGCTGAATAAGACTATCGTTAATGAGATTAACTATCATCGGGTATAGTTTCTGCACGAGCAGGGTGATAATGCTGTCACGGAAAACAAGTCCCTGAACAAGAAGTCCGATAAGCTCATGCAGGCTGTCGTACTCCATGCCCTCAACGGGAGTGCCGACGAACAGAGAGCTGTTTGTGTCAAAAAACTCCTTAACGATGTTTGCAACGCGTGTGGCAACATCGTTGTCGCGTGCGGATGCGTCTCCCGTTTCACGCGGTGTGACAAGCGCGTCCATGTCGTTTACGATGCTGTCGAGCTTTTCGGGCGTCGCGGAGTACTTCGCCGTACCTCTGACGGTTCTCTCGGGAACATCGCTTGACGGCGTAAGGATATACGCAAGCGTCACCATATTGCCGATATCATCGCCGAAAATCGAAAGAAGCGTATCGTTGGAGTATTCATGCGTGATGTCGTCGATGTACTTGAGAATAGCCGCACTGCCGGTCACGGATGCAATGTCGGAATCTTTGAATGAAGAAAATCTGAGATCCCACGTTTCGCCCGTTTCCTCATTGTAAGACACTTTGATATACTTACTGAAAGTTTCGTAAAGCGTGGTAAGATACGGTACGGTCTGTTCGTCCTTGGACTCTTTTATAAGAAATGCGGATGCCTGACCGCCTGAGGTGATGCCGTAGCCGTACGTGCTTTTTGTAAGGTCGGCGGAATTGCGGTCAAGTCCGTACTCATTCCCATAGTCATTCCAAACGGTATCAAGCGACGGCTTTTTGAAGGCATACTGCGCCTTTGTGCCCGTTTTGTCGTAAGTGCGCACATAGCCTGTCTCATAAACGGCGGTACGCGTTGTAATGACATTGTCACCGAGATTGTTTATGTCTCCGCTTTCAAGCAGCCATGTGTCAACGGAGGTTTCGACAATAAACGCAAAGCGGTGATACCAGTTGCCCGCGTTCACCGTAAGCACGTTGCCCATGAAATACTGCAAAAGCGTCTCGACGTTATAGTACTCAAACGGAGTTCTTTCAATGAAGAAAACTCCCATAGCCGTAAGCGTCGCTTCGCTCACTTCCTTGCCGTTCGCTTCAATAAGGGAAACGGCTTCTCTGTACTCCGCCAGTTCTTCTTCGGTAGGCTCTTTGGGTACGCCGTAAAAGTCGACGTAGCTGTGTACCGAGCCGTCACTCGCAAAATACGGTTCGAGAGCTGCCGAAACACGCTTTACAAGCTTTGCCGCATCATAGCACCCCTTACCGTATTCCGTGCTGATAAGCTGCTCGGCAATGAAATAAAAACGGTTTGCAGCCTTAAGTATGTCGCCCGCCTTATTATCGGCGGCAACTACGCGGTGCTCGTACGCAAAACCGTTAGCGTCGGCATCAAATCCCTCGGCACCGTTTTCGAGAGTGTTGTTGACAACGGTATAATTTGTCAGGGTGCGCACGTAGTCGTTTTTGAGTGCATCCGCAAGCAGCCCGTACTGCTCATTCATGCTTACATCCGCAGCCATACCCGTAAAGCCTATCGAAAATACGGATAGCAGCATCAAAGACGCAAGTATAACGCTCAAAGCTTTTTTAAGTGTCACAAAAAACAGCTCCTTTTTGTGTTTGTATTCTCGCCGAATAAAAACAAATACCTATTCACTGTTATTATAAAGCTTTTGCGCATCAAATGCAAGAAATTAAACCGTTTTTTTTGTGCACGTCGGTAGAAATTACGGGGCAATTTTTTGTGAATTTAAACAATTTTCCCTGTCACGCCGCCGCTTTGCGCGGAAAAATGATTCACTTCGCTTCAAACAAATCGTTCTCCGTGAAAAGTCCTGTGCTTTTCCCGTATAAAAACTCTGCCGCCCGTACCGCACCTTCCGCGTAAGACTGCCTGCCGAACGACTCAAGCGACAGCGTCAGCGTCTGCCCCGGCACGGCAATATGCACCGTATGAGTTCCCGCGCAGTCGCCGAGACGCAGCGAAAGCACCGCCGTTTCATTTTTGTCTTTGCCGATAACGTTTCCGCCGAAAACAAAGCTGCTTTCGGGGCGTGCAGCCGCTATATCACCGACAAGACACAGAGCCGTTCCGCTCGGCGCGTCCGCTTTTCCGCGTCGGTGGATTTCCGTTATCCCGATGTCCGCTTCCCGCAATTCCGCTGCGGCAAGGCGCACAAGCCTACGAAAAACGGCTGCACTCTCCGACAGATTTGCGGCTTTCATAACGGGGACAAAACGCGCGGTATTTTTTATCAGTTCGGTATCCTGCGCAGTCTGCCCCGTTGTCGCAATGACAAGCGGACAGCGATGTTTTACGGCATACGAGCAGACATCTTCGGTCTGCGAACGGTGGGAAAAATCTATAATGCAATCCGCGTCTCCGCAAAAATTCGCAATTTTTGTAAACCGCCGTTCGGAAATATTCTCCTGCGCAAGCACATCGACATATGCCGCTATTTCATGCGCGTTCCCGTCCTCAACATATCGGCACAGTGCGCCGCCTGCCCTGCCGCACGCGCCGTTAACTATCAGCTTCATAAAAAACCTCCCGCAATATCGGCGTTCATACGCTAATAAATGCGGGAGACTGCAAAAATATGACAAAGAGGATTTATTTCAGCTCGTCGGGTATTTTTCTGTCTTTGAAATAATATTCATAATCATGTTCGTTCACTTCGCGCAACACGCAGCAGGGATTTCCCACGGCGACGGAATTTGCGGGAATGTCCTTCGTTACAACACTGCCCGCGCCTATCACGGTATTATCCCCTATCGAAACACCGGGAACGATGACGGCACCTGCGCCTATCCAGCAATTTTTGCCTATACGGACAGAAAAATTGTACTGATACGCCTTTTCGCGCAAATCGGGACGTATCGGATGTCCCGCCGACGCTACCGTAACATTTGGACCGAACATTGTACAGTCGCCGACATAAATATGAGTATCATCGACAAGCGTAAGGTTGAAATTTGCATAAACATTATTGCCGAAGTGAACGTGTCTGCCGCCCCAGTTGGCGCGAAAAGGCGGTTCGATATAACAGTTTTCACCTATTTCGGCAAACATGTCCTTAAGCATCTCAGCGCGTTTTTTCTGCTCGGACGGGCGCGTCATGTTAAAATCGTAAAGCTTTTCAAGGCATCTTTCCTGTTCGGCAAGAATCTCCCTGTCATTCGGGTAATACAACTCGCCGGTATGCATTTTAGCTTTCATTGAACTCATCGGTCGGAAAACCTCTCTCTGTATTTTCTCATTGATTCGGCAAAAAGCTGACCGTTGGTAGGCGGTGTGTAGGTTATCGCATTCGCACCCGCTTCGACAGTGGCAATAATCGTTTCGTCCGTGGGGCCTCCCGTGGCGATGATGCCGATATCGGGAAAATCTTTTCTTATCATCCGAACGAGGTCGGGTGTGCCTGCGGCAGCCGAAACGTTAAGGATATCCGCGCCTGCGGCTATGCGCTCGCCTACGTCCTGATTTTCGGATATGACGGTGGCGATAACGGGAATTTCGACGCACTGCTTGATAGACGTTATAACGTCGCCCGCAATGGGGCCGTTAACGACCACACCGTACGCCCCCTGATGCTCGGCTTCAATGGCAAGCCGCACCGAGCGCGCGCCCGTGGTCATGCCGCCGCCCACACCGACAAAAACGGGCACGTCCGAAACGTTGATAAGCGACTGACTTATTATCGGCTGCGGAGTAAACGGATACACCGCAAGCA
This sequence comes from Bacteroidaceae bacterium, assembly GCA_963620305.1. GTDB lineage: Bacteria > Bacillota > Clostridia > Oscillospirales > Acutalibacteraceae > RUG806. The sequence continues at coordinate 43,633 of CAVFAD010000009.1, forward strand.
CCGCATCCGTATTTATGTTTTTGATTATCGCGACATCGGTCGAAAACACAAGCGATTTTATCCGCCGACCGAATATACTGATACCGCTGCATTCGTAGATGCACCGAGGTACACTTATGGAATGGTCGCGAAGCATTCCGGTGTAGGTGGGAATTGATTTTTTCATGTCTTTGTTTCACGGCTGTCCGCCGTGTCCTCCTTTCCGACAGTATATATTCTGCATTATAATTCTAACATAAATCTAAACGGAAAGCAATTAAAAAGCTTTTAAAAAGTTCGGCGGATACCGTCAGGCACCCGCCGAACTTGTTCATTAAGCCGGCGGTAGTCAACTTTATGCCGCCGATTGATTCAAAGTTAATATTTTTTGCGAACCGTGTACGCAGTATGCAGTATTTCGTGCGCGAGATGAGAATTGGGTTCGCCGAAGAACTCCTCATAAATCCTCTTTATGTCGGGGTTCTCATGAGATTTTCTTACGGGCAGCGACCTGTCGTCCGCATAAAGTCCCGCGGCTCTTGCGGCGCGGACATCGGTGAAGTTGCGAACGGACGCAGGCTGAATGGGTTGACCGCCGCCGTTTACGCAGCCGCCGGGGCAAGCCATGATTTCGATGAAATCATACTGCTTTTCACCGCTCTTTACAAGCTCGAGCAGCTTTTTAGCGTTGGCGGTACCCGACGCGACGGCAACTCTTATCGTGTTGCCCGCGATGGTGTAGGACGCTTCTTTTATGCCCTCAACACCTCTTACGTCGGTAAAGTCAAGCTCTTTAAGCTCTTCTTTCGTGAGAACTTCGTACGCGGTTCTGAGAGCCGCCTCCATAACGCCGCCCGTTGCGCCGAATATAGTACCCGCGCCCGAGCCGAGTCCGAACGGAGCGTCGAAGGTATCGTCGGGGAGATCGTTGAACATTATACCGTTCTTTCTTATCATGCGGGCAAGCTCTCTGACCGTGATAACGGCATCGATATCCGCAAGACCGGGAACGGCGGTATGACCGAAGCGTTCCGCTTCAAACTTCTTAGCGGTACAGGGCATTGCCGAAACAACGAAAATGTCTTTCGGGTCGATGTTCATAACCTTTGCATAATAAGTCTTTGCGACCGAGCCGAACATGCCCTGCGGAGATTTGCAGGTTGAAAGGTTGGTGATAAACTCGGGATAATATGTTTCGCAGAACTTAATCCAACCGGGGGAACAGGACGTAATAAGCGGAAGATTCTTCTTTTCGGTGTATCTTTCGATAAATTCCGTCGCTTCTTCCATTATGGTAAGGTCGGCGGAGAAATTGGTATCGAATACCTTATCGAATCCGAGCGCTCTCAACGCGGCGACCATCTTGCCCGTGACAACGCTGCCCATGGGATAGCCGAATTCCTCTCCGAGTCCGACTCTGACGGCGGGAGCTGTCTGAACGATAACGTGCTTGTCGGGATCGTTTATGGCATCCATGACTTTCTGCGTGTCGTCTCTCTCGGAAAGTGCGCCCGTGGGGCAGACCGTGATGCACTGACCGCACGAAATGCAGCCCACATCACCGAGCGGAAGTTCGAACGCGCAGCCGATATGCGTGTCAAAGCCTCTTGCGTTCGCGCCGATAACACCGACAGCCTGATTCTTGTCGCACACCGCGACGCAGCGGCGGCAGAGAATGCACTTTTCGTTATCTCTGTACATGTGAGATGCCGACGCATCTATATCGTAATGTGTCTTTATGCCTTCAAAAGCGTTCTCGTCGTCAATGCCGTAGTCATGGCAGAGCTTCTGCAGCTCGCACGAACCCGAACGGACGCAGGAAAGGCACTCTTTCCTGTGATTTGAAAGCAGGAGCTTAAGAGTGGTTCTTCTCGACTCTATGACTTTGGGAGTGTTGGTGAACACCTCCATGCCCTCGTTTACGGGGAATACACATGCTGCGACAAGGCTTCGCGCGCCCTTTACCTCAACGACGCAGATACGGCACGCACCTATTTCGTTTATCTCTTTAAGATAGCAGAGAGTGGGAATTTGGATCCCCGCAATGCGCGCGGCTTCAAGAATAGTGCTGCCTGCGGGCACTGCGACATCTCTGCCGTTTATTTTAATGTTAACATCAGCCATTATACAAGCTCCTCCTTACTTCTTCGAAATCGCCTTGAACTTACAGCCGCCCATACATGCACCGCACTTTATGCACTTTTCGGTGTCGATGTGAAGCGAGGGAAGCTTGTGTCCGGGAGCGACATATGTTGTCTTAAAGATAGCGTCTGCAGGGCAGTTTCTTGCGCACATGCCGCAGCCGATGCACTTATCCTGATCAATCGTAAACGAAAGGAGCTTTTTGCAAACGCCCGCAGGACACTTTTTATCTTTGACGTGAGCGACATATTCATCTTTGAAGAATCTGTAAGTGGAGAGGACGGGGTTGGGAGCCGTCTGACCCAAGCCGCAAAGTGAATTTTCTTTAATGTACTTACAAAGGCTTTCCATTTCGTCAAGATCCGCAAGAGTTCCCTTGCCCGAGGTAATCTTTTCGAGTATCTCGTAAAGACGCTTTGTGCCGATTCGGCACGGTGTACACTTACCGCAGGACTCGTCGACCGTAAACTCAAGGAAGAACTTTGCGATATCGACCATGCAGGTGTCCTCGTCCATGACGATAAGACCGCCCGACCCCATCATTGCGCCCTGCGCGATAAGGTTGTCGTAGTCAATTTCTATATCGAGAAGCGACGCGGGGATACAGCCGCCCGAAGGACCGCCCGACTGCGCGGCTTTGAATTTTTTGCCGTTCGGAATGCCGCCGCCGATGTCTTCGACTATTTCGCGGAGCGTCGTACCCATGGGTATCTCGACAAGTCCCGTGTGACGGATTTTTCCGCCGAGTGCGAACACCTTCGTGCCCTTTGATTTTTCCGTACCCATCGTATTGAAGAACGATGCGCCGTGGAGAATTATCTGCGGAATATTTGCGAATGTTTCAACGTTATTCTCTGTGGTAGGCTTGCCGAAAAGTCCTTTTACCGCAGGATAGGGCGGACGGGGACGCGGCTCA
>CAVFAD010000010.1:0-41298 GCA_963620305.1 Bacteroidaceae bacterium
CATCCGGCACCGAGATACCCTTATAATCGGCTTTTATATCGACCTCGCGGCGCTCCGGTTTGTCAAAAAGTGTGCAGATACGTATGCTTGAGGGGTTGCGTGCATAAAGCACATCCATAAGGTAGTTGAGAGTTTTGCCGCTGTCGAGTATATCCTCTACCAAAAGAATATCATAATCGCGCACATCCCTGTCCAGATCCTTCAGGATGCGGACGGTACCGCTTGTCTTAGTTCCGTTTCCGTAGCTTGACGTCGCCATAAAGTCGATTTCGCAGGGAACGGTTATGCTGCGCATCAGGTCTGCCATAAATACGACAGATCCTTTGAGGATGCTTACCATAAGCAGATTTCTGCCGGCATAATCCTCGCTTATCTGCCTTCCGAGTCTGCTTACAATTTCCTCGAGAGTCTCTTTTGTGTAGAGAACCCTGTCAATGTCATTCATCATTTTTGTCACACTCCGATTTTATAATCAAAAAGGTTTTTGTTTTTTTTGAGGCAATACAGTCCGACGAAAGACCCGCGCCGGGAACAAATATCACCCTGTCTCCGTCCGCAAAAACGGGTATCCGCGAGCGCATTTCCGACGGCACTCTGTTTTCGCAAAACAGCTTTTTCAGTGTTTTTGTGCAGTGTCTGTCTGCAAGAGAAATGCTGTCGCCCGGCAGCCGCGTCCGAACCGTCAGACGTTCCGAAATTTTATCGGCATCAATAACCGCGACATACGGACTTTTTATGTCGATGTCGGACGGCACGGTGTCGGAACGGTATACTTCGAATTTTGAATTACCGAACACACCGCAGAAACCGTCGGCAGCCGAAAAACTCACGCTCTCGGGAGAAGCCGCAAATTCCGCTTTTTTTCGAATCGGGAATATCCGTCCGTTTTTGTTTACGACCGTAACTCCCGACGGAAGTGTGAGTGCGCCGCCCGATTCCAGGCTGTCATAAAAAGCGTTTATATGTCGGCTTTCGCAGTCGGAACGGAGCACATCGGAAAAATAGTACGCCAAAACGCGTTTAGCGATTGCGGGATGAACATCCGCAAGCGCCTCAGCGCAAAGTGAACCGTCGCTCCCGCAGTAAGCTTTTTCGAAGGCTTCAACGGTTACGGTGTCGAGAAAATCCTCATCCTGACGAATTGAGGACAAACACCGCAAAGCATTTTGCTCAAATGATACATTTATATTCTTAAGTAAACCTAAAACCGAATGACGGAATTTATTTCTTGTGCAGTCCTCCGTCAGGTTGGTGCTGTCCGTCACGAAAGAAATTCCGTTTTCACGGCAATAACGCTCCGTTTCGTCGCGCGTAAAGCGGATAAGCGGACGTATAATGCTGCCTCTGACGGGCGGAATCGAGCAAAGACCGTGCAGTGACGCGCCGCGGGAAAGATTCATGAGCATAGTTTCAACGGCATCGCTGCCCGTGTGAGCGGTGGCAATCTTTGAATACGGCAGTGTCGCAAAAAATTCATACCGTTTATTCCTTGCGCAAAGCTCGGTGCTTATTCCGTCACGCTTCGCCGCGGACGGAATGTCCGTTTTCAAAACATGCAGCGGTATACCGAATGAAGCACAGTAATCTCTTACGTATTTTTCGTCACGGTCGGCTTCTTCGCCGCGAATGCAATGGTTGACATGCGCAGCCGCAACCGTTATCCCGAGGATATCTTTATTTGTAAAAAGCAGGTGGAGCAGACACATCGAATCTGCACCGCCCGAAACGGCAGCGCATACGCTGTCACCGCGCGAAATCATATTAAATTCGTCTGCGGTTTTCAAAAATTTATCCGTCATTTCTGTTATTCTTTTCAACACACGTATACAGTGTATACTGCGCATTCCACGCGAGGTTTACCACTCCCGTCGGACCGTGACGGTTTTTTTGCACAAGAAGCTGCGCGGTGTTGACGTTTTCGCTGTCCGACGCTTCTTTGTCATCCTTATAATAGTCCTCTCTGTAGAGCATTACGACGATATCCGCATCCTGTTCGATAGATCCCGATTCGCGCAGATCGGATATTTGCGGTTTGTGTGATTTTCCGCGTTCCTCTGTTCCTCTGGAAAGCTGTGCGCAAACTACAACCGGAACCTGCAGGTCTTTTGCCATAAGCTTGAGATTACGCGTTATGTCCGCAACCTCGGTTGCGCGGTTTTCCGTTCTTTTGTCCGATTTCATCAGCTGCAGATAGTCGATAAATACCGCTCCGACATCTTTAAGACGGCGTATGCGCGCTTTCATTTCGGGTACAGTTATATTAGATGTTTCGTCAAGATAAAGCGGCACATCCGCCAAAAAAAGGCATGCCGCACTCAGACTCTCCCACTCCTTCGGGGAAAGCTCACCCGTACGCATTTTTTGAGAAGGGATTCTTGCCTCGGTTGAAATAACACGCTGCGCAAGCTGTTCGTTGCCCATTTCGAGTGAAAAGAAAATTACCTTTTTATTTGATTTTACCGCAACATTCCGTGCCATATTCAAACAAAAGCTCGTTTTTCCCATTGCGGGACGCGCACCGACAATAACAAGGTCGGATTTATTAAGTCCCGTGCACATTTTATCGAAATCGGGAAATCCCGTGGAAAGTCCTCTGAACTGCTCGCGCTCATCGGAGTTCAGCTTGTAAAGCGTATCGTAAACCTCGGTGATAACATCACTCAGCCGCTCGGGTCCTTTCACCGTTTTGCCCTGCCGGATATCATATATGCTCTGTTCCGCTCTGTCAAGGAGCATGTCGGCATCCTCGCCCGAATTTTCGGCAAGCTCGATAATCTCCGACGACACCTCGACAAGAGTCCGGATATAAAACTTGTCTCTGATTATTTTGCAGTAGGTCTCTACGTTTGCTACCGTCGGAACCGACTCCGACAGGCGGTAAAGATACTCTTTCGCGTCATCGTCTCCGCCGAAGAGCTTATCATGACGCAGCATTTCAAGTGCCATCAAAAGGTCAATGGTACCCGCTGACGCATCAAGCTGCTGCATGACGGAAAAAATAGCCTTATGTTGAGGCAAATAGAAAAAATCGGGGCGCAGCAAAACGGCAACGCTTGAAAAGCATTCGGGTCTTACCAGAATGCTGCCCAAAACCGCCTGTTCGGCTTCAATTGAAAATGCTTTGCTTTTTATCCCCTGCGCGCCCGCGCTTTCGTTGTTTTCCATAATATCCTCTGTTTTTCGGCTGTTATTCTTCCGTGACCGCCACCTTTATTTCGGCGATTATTCCGGTATACACTTTTACGGTGCAGTTATACGTTCCGCAGCTGCGGATATCTTCGCTCACAATACACTTTTTGTCAACGGTGACACCGTATTCCGATTTCAGCTTTTCCGCTATCTCCTTTGTCGTAACCGAGCCGAAAAGACGTCCGTTTGTGCCGGCTTTTGCGGTGATTTTAACGGTTTTGCCGTTGATTTTTGCTGCGGCTGCCTCTGCCTCCGCCTTTTCCACCGCGAGTCTGTGAGCCTTTGAAGCTTCACGGTTCTTAAGCTCGTTAAGCGCGGCGGCATCGGCTGTAACGGCAAGCTTTCTCGGAATGAGATAGTTTTTTGCGTAACCGTCCGATACGTTCACAAGCTCCCCCTTTTTTCCGAGTTCCTTAATGTCCTGATTTAAGATAACCTGCATTATTTATTTCCTCCGTAAAAAATTATCTGTTTTTTTTGAGCTGACGGGCGGCACCCGACAGCAGTTAATTTTTGAGCAATTTTCGTTTTTTGAGGCGAGGGCTTGCTGACGCAAGTCAAGACGAAAAGGGCGAAAAGTGCCGAAAAGGGACGCTGACGGGCGGCATGGGTTCGACTCCCCGTTAGCTTAACCCGTCGGTGTACTCGCTTATCGCAGAAAGAAGCTTATCTTTTGCGTCCCCGACACTGCAGGCAAGCTGCGCCGCAGCCATACTGAGGTGACCGCCGCCGCCGAGCTTTTCCATTATGAGCTGAACGTTTATTCTGCCGTAGCTGCGCGCCGAAATACTTGCCTTGTCCGCCAGCGGATATATGACAAACGATGCATCCACTCCGCTTATTGTCAGCAGCTCATCGGCAGCCTTTGAGCATATCAGTCTTATCGCGCCGTCGGTACGCTCCGTTGCGGCAACGGCACAGGAGCCGTACATCTCGGCAGAAGCAACAAGCTCGTTTATTTCGGTGTTTTCCTCGGCTGTGCCCGAAAACAGCTTTCTGACGGAAACCGGATCCGCCTTGCAGTCGCGCAAATAAGCCGCAGCCTGGAATGTTCTGACACCCGCTCTCAGCGTATAATCCTTTGTGTCGAGCATTATTCCCGCCATAAGTGCCTGAGCTTCGATAGGTGTCAGCTTCGGCTTTGACGGGGAATACTGAATAAGCTCCGTCACCATTTCACACGCAGACGATACGTTCGGTTCAAGGAAAACGAGCGTTGCTCCCGAAATATGGTCGACTATCATTCTGTGGTGATCGATTATGACCGTGCGCAGTTTTTTGTCAAGAAGCTCGCGGCATTCAACGATATCGGCGCGCATCGTATCGGTTATTACGAGCAGCGTGTCGCTTTGTATGCGGTCAAGAGCCTTTTCGGACGAAATGAACAGGCCGCTTTTTTCCGTCTCGACCATTTCGATGAGATTGCCTGCCAGCGACCGCTTTTTGTTGACAACTATATGTACGGCTTTATCTCTCGCTCTTGCCATTGCCGCAACGCCTACAGCCGCGCCGACGCAGTCGAAATCGCCGTAGCTGTGCCCCATAACGAGGACATCGGATGAATTTTGAATAAGCTCGTCGAGAGCAGCCGAAAACGAGCGCGATTTTATTTTTCCGCGTTTTTCCTTTCCGGCTTTCAAGCCGCCGAAGAATCTGTAATCTCCGTTTTCGCTCAAAGCGACCTGATCGCCGCCTCTGCCGCGAGCCATATCGAGAGCTTCCCGCGCGTCCATTTCGCATTCTCTGAAGGTTTTTTCGCAGCCGACACCGACGGAAAGCGTGATATCGGTTTCCTCCGGCAGAAAATGATGCTCCCTTACCTTGTCGAGAATGTCGAATCTCTCGGATATCATCTTGTCGAGATTTACCTTTTCGGTAACGGCAGCGAATTTGCCGTCCGTGAATTTTCTGAAAAAGCAGTTGTGCTCGACAAGCCACTTTGTTATCATTCTGTCGACCTCTGCATTTAGAGCGAAATAATCCTCATGCTCGAGTTCGTCCTCTGCCTGTTCGAGAGAATCGATGTTTATCAGCAGCACCGCGGGGCGCGTCAGGCGAAACAGCTGCCGCGTATCCTTAAGCACCGTGTCATCCACGAAATACAGCGCGGTCATACCGTCGTCAAGAGCCGATGTATAAACGGTAAATTTGAGTTTCGCGCTCTCGGCTTCGAACGAATAACCCTCATTGCCGGCGTTGCCGATATTAAACGACGGCAGAACCGACGAAATATTAAGTCCGTCATAAGCGGGATAGCAGCTTATGACACGGTTAAACAGATCGTTATACCACTCTATCTTGCCGTCGGCATTGACAAGAGCCATCGGAAACGGAAAATTTCGAAGCTCCGAACCGACTGCGCCGCGTTCCGTCAGAACGGCGTTGAGCATGCCTACCTCTTCGCTTTTGCGCGAAACCGTATTGTTGAGCCAAATTATCTGCGCCGTTGACAAAAAAGCAACAACCGCAAGCTCCGCAATGCCCACCGCGCGCGAGTAGACAAACGTGATACCGCTCACCGCGACGGCGCAAAGCAGAATAATGAACGTTATCGGATTGTTTTTAAGAATATCCCCGAATTTCAAAAAACAGTTCACCCCTTTTTCCGTTAAACGGCAAACACATTTACAATAATAACAGGAGAGCGTCTTGTTTTGTCAAACAGAGTTTTTGATATACTGTCCTTAAGCTTTGCCTTAAGAGCCGTAATATCCATATTGACGGAATTTGCAAATTTATCAAGTACATTTTCACATGCTGCGGTAATAAATCCGTTGAGCTCATTTGCGTTGTTGACAAAAACAAATCCTTTTGAATCTATTTCTATGGGAGAAATAAGCTCACCGCTGTACGCATCCGTTATCGCAGTGACCACCACAATGCCGTCGGTCGACAGCTTTTTTCTGTCGCGGAGCACCGCACTGCCGACGTCGCCGACACCGGAGCCGTCCACGAAAACCTTTCCCGCCGTGACCGAAGAAAGCCGGCGGATATGATTTTTGGATACTTCTATGACCGCGCCGAGCTCGGGCACCATGATGTTTTTGTGTGATATACCTACACTCTGTGCCAGCATCGCGTGCTTGCGCATGTGCTTCTGTTCGCCGTGCACCGGAATAAAATACTGCGGGCGGACAAGATTCATCACAAGCTTAAGCTCCTCCTGCGCGGCATGTCCCGAAACATGAATACCGAGACTCTTTTCGTAAACGACCTCCGCACCGAGCTTCATAAGCTCGTTTATGGTATTTGCCACCGTCTTTTCGTTTCCGGGAATGGGTGTGGCGGAGATAATGACGAAGTCGTTACTGCCTATCGTCACTTTTCTGTGATCGCCGAGTGCCATCCGGGAAAGAGCCGACATGGGTTCGCCCTGACTGCCCGTGGTGATTATCACAACATCCTCGTCGCGGTAATTTTTCAGCTTGTCAATGGAAACTATCATATCGTCGGGAACATTGAGATATCCGAGCTCCTTGCTTATCGAAGCGACATTTTCAAGACTGCGTCCCGAAAGGAACACTTTTCTGCCTGTTTTCTGAGCAGCCTCGATTATCTGCTGAATACGGTGTATATTCGAAGCAAAGGAGGCAACGAGTATTCTCTTCCCCGTAGCTTTGACGAACAACCCGTCAAGCGTTTCACCGACCATTCTCTCGCTCGGCGTGTAACCCGTGCGCTCGGCATTTGTCGAATCCGCCATAAGGCACATTACACCCTCGTTTCCGAGCACCGCAAAGCGCGGCAGATCCATAACGCCGCCGTCTATCGGCGTGTTGTCAATCTTAAAGTCGCCCGTATGCACGATTACACCTGCATCGCACTTTATCGCATACGCAAGCGAATCGGGAATCGAATGGTTGACATGTATCGCTTCAACCGTAAACGCACCGGCTTTTATGATGTCTCCGGGAGAGACAACATGCAGCTTGCTCGTTCCGAGCATTCTGTGTTCGCGCAGCTTGCCTTCGATAAGTCCTACGGTAAGCCGCGTCGCATAAACGGGAACATTCACCGTTTTGAGAAGATACGGCACTCCGCCGATATGGTCTTCATGTCCGTGAGTGACAAAAAGTGCCCTGATTTTGTCCGAATTGCGTTCGATATACGAAAAATCCGGTATAACGTAATCAATACCCGGCATGTCCGCATCCGGGAACGACATTCCGCAGTCGAGAATTATCATATCGTTGCCGTATTCAAACACCGTAAGGTTTTTGCCTATTTCGTTGATTCCGCCGAGAAAAGCAATACGGACACCGCCGTTTTTCTTGATTTCTCTCGGTGAAATCGAATCGTAGCGCGAAAGTCCCGCCGCCCGTTTTTTTAGTGAATCCTTACCGGCAGATGTGTTTTTTGCGGATGGTTCACGGTGTTTTTCGACCGTTTCAATGCTTTTTACGGACTTCTTGTCCCTCTCCGCTGCCTTTTTCTTCGGAGAATTTCCCTTCTTTTTGGGAGGTCTTGCCGTTTTTTTGACGGCTTCGGTCGGCTTGTCCGCACCGTTTTTCTGTTTGCCGCGTTTTGCCGCAGCGGTCTTGTCCGCTTTATTTTGCTGTGCGCTTTGCTCTGCGGACTGCGCACCGTTCTTATTTTTTTTATATGCCATGGTTTCTCCTTGAATATGTAAAACGGCGGCTTTGTTTGAGTGGATAAAAAAGTCCGCCGACAAAAATTCCTGAAATCGGTTTGTCAAATAATAATACTATTATTTCGTTCTTTTGTCAATATCATGCGACCCGAATTTACGCTGCACGGCTGCGCTTATTTCCTTGGCGGTTTCCATATCCGCCGCCTCCGCAAGTATTCTTATTTTGCTTGAATTGCCGAGCTGACGCATTCTGACGGTTCCTCGCCTGTCCGTCAGTCCGTAGTAAACATTGTTCCGCGCGCCCTTTTCGGCACCCGTCTCTTTAATTTTACGCTTGATTTCACCGGGCGGGCAATTTGTTTCGACAATACTTCTGCGCACCGTAAAATCATCCTGAAGCCGACAAAGCTCCTCCAGCGTCAGTCCCGTCAGTGAGAGGATTCCCGCGATTTTTGCGCCCAAAAACAGCGCGTCAAAATTCCAAAGATTGTCCGTGAGAGAAATCCCCGCCGTATCCGTCTCCTCAAAAGAGCTTTCAAAGACCTCGATAACCGCCCTGCCGTACTCCTTTGCTTTCGCAAATATACAGTCCGACGCGTCCTCTTTCACAAGAATGTCCTTTCCCTCTGCAAAAACCGTTTCGGCAACGGCTGCGCGAAGTCTGTCCGATGAATAAAAACGTTCGTTTTCGATGCAGTACATATCGGTGCCGTTCCCGTTAATGAGCATTTGTATTTTCGTCTTCGCTCCGTTCGTCCTGTGTCTTCCGATAAACGCATCAAAGGTCGTTTTGACAATCGGATTCTCGCATTCGCATGTCAGACAAACGCCGTATTCGCCCTGTGTGTACGTTCGGTTCAACGCGGCACCGTACACCGTCGAAAGAAGATTCATGCTGAATTTTTCGGGAACGGCATTGACATCGGCAAACGAAAATGAAGAAAACCTGAAATTGCTGCCGATTTTTCGCGCGGTCTTTTCCGAAAACGGCAAGCCGTCGCTGCCGAAAAAAGAAAGATTGACGGTATTGCCGCCGACCGAAACAAAAATAAACGCGTCAAGAGAGCAGTATGCGGAATAAAAGTATGCCTGTGCCTTAAAAATCTCCTCGAAATCGTAGCAGACGGCACCGCACGCACGCGCACCGCTTATAAGCGCGGTTCTGTAAATTTCCGCAGCTGTGCCGCCGTCCGAACCGATGCCGATTTTTTTGATGCTGCCGACACTCGCAAGAGCCTGACCGATTTTTACCGCATCCGCGACGGAAAGCTGCGAACAAATTTTCCCCGATATGCCGAAAATGTCAAAATCGGTTTTTTCGGGTGTCTCAAAAAAGACATCGTTTCCGACTACGCTTTCGGGTGCGATTTCAAGTCCCGGCCAAACCTTCACTCCGCCGAGTGTTCTCGCAAATCTGCGCATTTTTACACCGTACCCGAAAACACTGCCGCTTTCTATGCAGCAGTTATCGCCGATTTGTACGCAGTCGTCAAGAATCGCGCCCGTTATATCCGTGGAATCGCTCACCGTACATCCGCTCCCCACAATACTTTCCGACACAGTACATCCGCTGCCGAAGCAGACTCCGTTTCCGATAACCGCAAACGGTCCTATCCTGTTGTTTTTCTTCATCGAAAAATCGTCACCGATGAGTGACGGCGCAATGACCGTGTTACCGTTTTCGTCCGTAAAATCCTCAAAGTAAAACCGCCCGTCGTATTCGGCAGCGGCTCCGCCGAGGGAAAGAAGCTCGGCACTCAGCGCGAGAAAAGCGTCAAACTCGCCGATGTCACCCCACATTTTGTCTGTTTTGAAGCACATGAATTTTCTGTCCGAGTTAAGTATTTTCGGAAACAGGTCAACAGAAAAATCGTACTGCGTGTTTTCGGGAATAAGCTTCAGTATCTCACCCCTGAAAAGATAGACACCGGTATTTATCAGAAACGATTCGGCATTTTCCCATGACGGTTTTTCCGAAAACCCCGTTATCCCGCCGTTTACGTCGGTGAGTATCGTACCGTATTCACGCGGGTCGGCGCAGTTTTTGCCGACAATTGTAAAATCCGCTCCCGCTGCATTGTGGAATTTTTCAATTTCGCCGATATCGAAGCCGAAAATATTATCACCGCTGAGGACAAGTACGTTTCCGTCCGTTTCGGGCAGACAGTTTTTTACACCTCCCGCCGTGCCGAGCGGCTTTTCTTCGGTGCGGTAATGAAGTTCCGCCGGGATTTTCAGTGATTCACAGTACGAAATTATGTCCGTCGCCATATATCCGAGCGACAGACTTATGTCGGTTATTCCGCTTTTTATCAGCTTGTCGATTATCTGCTTCAGTATCGGGACATTCAGAAGCTTTACAAGCGGCTTGGGCGTGTTTTCCGTTATCGGACGCAGTCTGCTGCCGAGTCCCCCGCACATGATAACAGCCTTCATACAGTTACTTCCTTTCATCGGTTTGACATTATTATGTCCCGAAAAAATGCCGATAAACATATTTTCCTTGAAAACGGCGGCGAAGTATGTTAACATCATTCCGACGGTACGGCTGTATATACGGCAAGCATGAAAAGGAGATTACTTTACAGTGAAAAACGTTTTTCTTTACACCGACGGCGCATGCTCGTGCAATCCCGGTCCCGGCGGATGGTGCGCCGTTCTGCGCTACAAAGACCGTGACAAAATAATAAGCGGCGGCGAAAAAACAACTACCAACAACCGTATGGAACTGACCGCCGTCATAGAAGGTCTTCGCGCGTTAAAAGAGCCTTGTAAAGTAATTTGCATTACAGACTCAAGGTATGTTTGCGATGCAGTTAACAAACACTGGCTCGACTCATGGCAAAAGAAGCAGTGGAAAAAATCAGACGGAAAACCTGTGCTGAACCCCGATTTATGGGGCGAATTTGTAAAGCTGACGGCTTTACACGATGTTTCGTTTCAATGGATAAAAGGACACAACGGACACCCCGAAAACGAGCTGTGCGACCGCATGGCAGTCGCGGAAGTCCGAAAAATCACAGCCGAGAAACCGTAAAGCACCGACGCATCGCAGACAAAACAGCGAAACCCGCAACGTGTCGGCGCATAAGCATAATCAGAATATGATGCATATAAGACCGCTGCAGCCCTCGTTTATGACCCGTTCAAGCGTTTGCTGCAGCTTCATTCTCGCTTCGTCGGGCATGTGTGTAAGCTTTGCCCGAAGTCCTTCGTTTACAAGTTCGTCGAGCGATTTGCCGAATATATTCGACTGCCATATCTTTGACGGGTCTTCTTCAAAACCGTCCAGCAGATATCTGACGAGATCTTCGCTCTGACGTTCGCTGCCGACTATGGGTGCGACCTCGGTTTTTATATCGGCGCGCATCATGTGTATCGACGGTGCGCTTGCCTTAAGCTTTACACCGTAGCGTGAACCCTGTTTTACTATTTCAGGCTCCTCGAGCGTCAGCTCACCGACCGACGGCATAACAATACCGTAGCCTGTCGAATTGACCTGTTCGAGCGCGGCGGCAATGCGGTCGTACTTTCTTTTTACATCAACAAGTTTCCGCAGAACACCTATAAGCTCCGAGTCCTCCGTTATGCTTTCACCCGAAACGGTGCTCAGCATCCCATAAAATATCGCGTTGTCCATATCGGCTTTCAGGTAAACGGTTCCGCTGCCCCTGTCGACAGACTGCATCGATACATGTGTCACCGCACCGTAATTTTCGACGGCATCAACAAGCCTGCCTATCTCGCTCATCTTTCTTATGCCGCTGCCGTCCTTCCTAAGCACATCGACAATTCCGCGTCTGATGTCGCCGTCCGCAGGAATATCCGCAAACCACCCCGGGAACGACACAAGCACTTTTCTGACGGGAAATTCGCAAAGAACCGCTGCAAGCAGCGATGAAATCTCACTGTCCGTTATGTTCATGCAGTTGAGCGGAATAACGGGCACGCCGTATTTTTCCGTAAGCTCCGCCGCGAGTGCCTCGGACGCCGCGCTTTGCGGATATACGCAGTTGAGAACAACAATAAACGGCTTATCGGCTTCTTTTAATTCGCTGATAACCCTTTCTTCCGCTTCTTCGTATTCTTCGCGGGGAATTTCGCTTATACTGCCGTCGGTAGTAACGACAAGACCGATGGTCGCATGTTCGCGGATTACCTTTTTCGTGCCTATTTCGGCAGCCATGTTAAACGGAATTTCATCGTCAAACCACGGCGTTTTTACCATTCGCGGGTTTTCGTTTTCGACATATCCCAGTGAAGACGGCACTATGTAACCGACGCAGTCAACGAGTCTCACCGATATATCGGAGCTTTTGTCAAGCTGCAGCCTGACAGCTTTTTCGGGTACGAATTTCGGCTCGGTCGTCATTATGGTTCTGCCTGCAGACGACTGCGGAAGCTCGTCTATCATTCGTTCGCGCGCAAAATCCGCAGGCATATCGGGAATTATCATTGTTTCGAAAAATCTTTTTATAAATGTCGACTTTCCCGTTCTGACGGGTCCCACGACTCCGATGTAAATGTCGCCGCCTGTCCGCGCCGCAATGTCCTTGTAGATGCTTGTATCTGTCATGTAAATTCCTCCGCTTTTTCTGTTTGGTAATGCATATGACGGCATCCGCCGTATTATTCCCCCGTATACAAATTCGCAAAACTCAAAAAAGCCTTTCGCCGAATGCATTCATACGCATCTGCGAAAGGCTTTCGAATATTATGACTTTACCGCAACGGACTTTTTTTGATTTTGCGTTTTGAAACAAAGTTTTTCTTGTAAAAACTGTTTTTTCGGAACTTATCGCCTATTCCGTCCATTCTGACCTGCATAGTGTTTTTCAGCGAATTGAGAACATCGGCATATGCCGCATCTCCGACGAGGTTATTCTGCTGATACTTATCGTCGGAATTTTTGAATAAAAATTCCTCACCGCCGCTCAGGTAAACGGCATACGTGTATTCCGCAGTGCGCACCCCGCGCCATTCCCTGCCGTCACCCCAGATAGCGGCGGGACCCGTACCGATAAGCAAGCAGTCATTTTCGATTTCGGTGCTGCCGACGACGGCACGGCTTATATCCCTGCCGCTCACCGCATCGGGTATGCCGAGTCCGAGCAGCGAAAGCACCGTAGGCATTATGTCGGGAGTATTGATGCAGACACCGTTTCTTGCGGCGGCAAGCCGGTCTCCGTACTTCATGAGAAGCGGAACATGCACGGCTTCATCGTAAAAAATGTTCGCCGAACGCCTGCCGTGAGAACCGAACATCTCACCCTTGGACGACGTAAACACAATAAGCGTGTTGTCATAAAGACCGCATTTCTTCAGTGTGTCGGTGAGTCTGCCGAAATTTTCGTCTATATTTGCCGTCATGGCAGCCGAACAACGTTTCCACGTTTCCAACCCGTTTCGATCCTTACCGAAAAAGCGTGACCAAATATCGGCATGCGGGTCGTTCTTATCGGAATGGTTCGGCGAAACGGGAAAAGACGTGTTTGCAAAAATATCGCAATACTTCTTCGGAACATTATCGGGCGAAAGAGTGCCGCACGGAGAACCGTATGAAAGGAACAGCGCAAACGGCTTGTCGGAATTTTCATACCCCTCGATTTTTTCGATTGCAAGCTCCGTCTGAAAATCCGCCTCAAAACCCTTGGAATAAAGCTTTGCGGGTGAATTCAGATGGTAGTAGGATTTCGGCGCAAAAAACTCGCCGCTCCCGTTAAAAGAACCGAAAGCCGTATTGAAGCCGAGCCGATATTCCCCCTCGGGAACATAAGAGTTTTTTGTATTTCCGTAGTGTCCGAGCTGTGCGGCATACAAATGCCACCGCCCGAAAAAAAGCGTGTCATAGCCGCTGCCGCCGAGAACATCGGCAAACGTGACGTGTTCGGTTGAAATTCTCAGTCCGTTTATGACGGCACCCGTTTCGACGGAGTATTTCCCGGTAAAAAGCGCGGCTGCGAACGGAGTCTCGAGCGGCTGACCGGAAACGGCATTGTCAAAGCACATGCTCTCTCCCGCAAAACCGTCAAGACACGGAGTAAATGCAAGCGGATTGCCGTTAAAGCCGAGGGCATCGTACCGCATTCCGTTTACGTAAACAAAAAGCAAATTTGGTTTTGTCGGCACTTTTTGCACTCCCCTTCCGTTCCCTTATTTTACAACTATATTCACAAGTCTGCCTTTAACATACAGCTCTTTTACAATTGTTTTGCCGTCGAGTGCTCCCCTGACCGCATCATTTTCCTTTGCGGCTTTAAGCGCGCCGTCCCCGTCCGTTTCGGCGGGAACGGTTATTCTCGCTTTTATCTTGCCGTTAACCTGAACTGCAATTTCAATCTCGCTGTCAACGCACTTGTTTTCGTCGTATTCCGGCCATGCGCTGTCGGCAAGCATCGCTCCGCCGAAAACAGTCTCGTTTATTTCTTCCGTTACGTGCGGCGCAAAAGGATTAAGAAGCTTTATAAAAATCAAAAGCTCGTCGCGCGTTATTTCGCCGCAGTCGTAAATATCGTTAAGCAGCGTCATAAGCGCGGCTATGGCGGTGTTGTATTTGAGCGTCTCTATGTCGTCCGAAACTTTTTTTATCGTTTTGTGGAATGCGCTTTCAAGTTTTTTCGACATGCCGTCTTTTTCCGTAAGAACAGTCTGAAGATTCCACACGCGGTCAATAAAACGCTTGCAGCCCTTAACGCTCGACTCGCTCCACGGAGCGGCTTTTTCATAGTCGCCCATAAACAGTACGTATGCCCTCAAAACATCCGCGCCGTACTCGTCAACAACGTCATTCGGGTCAACGACGTTGCCTTTTGATTTTGACATTTTTTCGCCGTCGGGTCCGAGAATAAGCCCCTGAGCGGTACGCTTGGCGTACGGCTCCTTGAAAGGAACCTCGCCGATATCGTAGAGAAAACGGTGCCAGAAACGCGAATAAATAAGATGGCGCGTCACGTGCTCCATACCGCCGTTATACCAGTCGACGGGACCCCAGTATCTGAGCTTTTCTTTGTCTGCGAACGCTTTGCCGTTGTGCGGGTCGATATAGCGGAGGAAATACCACGACGAGCCTGCCCACTGCGGCATTGTGTCGGTTTCTCTCTTTGCCTTGCCGCCGCACTTCGGGCAGGTACAGTTTACAAATTCTTCGATTTTTGCAAGCGGACTTTCGCCGTCGGAACCCGGAGCAAAATTTTCGACTTTCGGAAGCTTAAGCGGCAATTCACCGTAAGGCACGGGCACCATGCCGCATTTTTCGCAATAAACTATCGGAATCGGCTCGCCCCAATAACGCTGGCGGTTAAACGCCCAGTCTTTCATTTTGTACTGAACGCCTTTTTCACCGATGCCTCTTTCTTCAAGCACCGCAAGCATTTTTTCTATCGAGTCCTTTTTCTTCGTGCAGCCGTTGAGGAAATCGGAATTGACCGTTTCGCCGTCGCCTGTGTATGCTTCTTTTGAAATATCTCCGCCTTTTATGACTTCGATTATATCGACACCGAATTTTTTTGCGAAGTCATAGTCGCGCTGATCGTGAGCGGGAACAGCCATTATCGCGCCCGTGCCGTATCCCATCATAACGTAGTCCGAGATAAATATCGGTATCTCCCTGCCGTTTACGGGATTTATCGCGGAAAATCCTTCGAGGCGCACTCCCGTCTTGTCCTTGACAAGCTGCGTTCTCTCAAATTCCGTTTTCTTAGCGCATTCCGCTCTGTATGCCGTCACTTCATCGAAGTTTGCAATCTTATCTCTGTACTTGTCGAGCATCGGATGCTCCGGTGCCATTACCATAAAGGTTACGCCGAAAAGCGTATCGGGACGCGTAGTATATATCCGCAATTTTTCGTCGGTATCCTTTACGGCGAAATCGACAAACGCTCCGGTTGACTTGCCTATCCAGTTTTCCTGCTGGAGCTTGATATTGGGGAGAAAATCAACGTCCTTAAGTCCCTCAAGCAGCTTATCCGCGTATGCGGTGATGCGAAGATACCAAACGTCCTTTGATTTTTGGATAATGTCGGAGTGACAGATATCGCATTTGCCGCCCTGCGAATCCTCATTTGAAAGAACAACCTTACACGACGGACAGTAGTTGACGAGCGTTTTGTCTCTGAACGCAAGTCCGTTTTCAAACATTTTAAGGAATATCCACTGCGTCCACTTGTAGTATTCCTCCTGCGTCGTGTCAATAACGCGTGTCCAATCGAACGAGAATCCGACTCTCCGGAGCTGCCCCGTGAATTTTGCTATATTCGTATCGGTAACCTTGCGCGGATGAATACCGGTCTTGATGGCATAGTTCTCCGTCGGAAGTCCGTACGCGTCAAACCCTATCGGAAAAAGGACATTGTATCCCTGCATGCGCCGCTTGCGTGAAACGACCTCAAGTCCCGAGTATGCCTTTATATGTCCGACGTGCATTCCCGCTCCGCTCGGGTAAGGAAATTCGACAAGGGCGTAAAACTTCTTTTTATCGGAATTGTCCTGCGCATGGAAAACGCCGCTGTCTTCCCATTTTTTTTGCCATTTCGGCTCAACGGATTTAAAATCGTAATTCATTCTCAAAAAATCCTTTCTGAAAAATAAAAGCCCCCGGGAAATATCCGGGGACGGTAAAAATACCGCGGTACCACCCTATTTGCCGCAAAACGCGACCCGCTCAAGGTCTTTAACGCAGACACTACGCCGTCTCTTATAAGCATTGAAAGTGTTGGGAGACGAAGCTCGGGAGTGAGACTGCACAAAACGCGCTTCGATCGGCTTTCACCGCCCGCCGATTCTCTGACACCGCCGCATTGAGGCATAATTCCGTCACAGCTTTTCCCGTACAGTATAACACCTCGCCTGCGGTCTGTCAACCGTTTTTTCGGCACGGACAATGTGCGTATCGGGGCGCGGATAAACACTCGCGGCTGCGGACATTTAAGCTCTCGCGACTGCGGACATTTAAGCGTTAAATTCGGGCAAATGCAAAAAAAACGGGCAGGATTTTTATTTTTTACTTTACATAATGCTCAAAATACAGTAAAATACATTTAGCATGGTATGGGAGGAAATTATGGAACCTGTTTACAAAAGGATTTTGTTAAAGCTGAGCGGAGAGGTGCTTGCCGGCGAAAAAAGCTCCGGAATAGATTTCGACACCGTCAACAGTATCTGCAAGGTTATAAAAGAATGCGCCGACATGGGCGTACAAACAGGCATCGTTGTCGGCGGCGGCAATTTCTGGCGCGGACGTTCGAGCGGTGCAATGGACAGAACGCGTGCGGATCATATGGGCATGCTTGCCACGGTTATGAATTCGCTTGCACTTCAGGAGTCGCTGATTCAGCTCGGCAGCAATGCGGTCGTCATGACGGCGCTCGATATGCAGAGAATCGCCGAGCCGTTCAACAAAGACAAAGCCGTGCATTTAATGGAAAGCGGCAGCATAGTAATTTTCGGATGCGGTACGGGAAGTCCGTTTTTCAGCACCGATTCGGGCGCGGCTCTCCGCGCTGCCGAAATAAACGCGGATATCTTTTTCAAAGCGACAAACGTAGACGGCGTATTCGACAAAGATCCGAACAGATTCGGCGATGCCGTAAAATTTGAAACGGTAACGCACGACAAGCTGCTCGAAATGCATCTCGGTGTTATGGATAACACCGCCGCGGCTCTTGCGCAGAACAGCGGCATGCCCGTGCTTGTATTCAACCTCAGCGACCCCGAAAATATAAAAAAAGCCGTACTCGGTGAAAAAATCGGTACAATAGTTACAGTAAAATAACAAACGGAGGAAAATAAAATGAAAGCAGTATTTGATACGGCAACAGAGAAAATGAACAAGACGGTAGCGTCGCTCAAATATGAATACGGCGCGATTCGCGCGGGCAGAGCAAGCGCAGCCGTGCTCGACCCCATAAAGGTCGACTACTGGGGCGTACCCACGCCCATTAACCAAATGGCGGCGATAAATGTTACCGAGGCGCGCATACTTACGATTCAGCCTTGGGACAAAAGCTCCCTCAAGCTCATTGAAAAAGCAATCATGGCATCCGACATCGGAATAAATCCGCAAAACGACGGCACGGTTATCCGTCTTACCTTCCCGCCGCTTACCGAGGAAAGAAGAAAGCAGCTCGTCAAGGACGTGAAAAATCTTGCGGAAAACTCAAAAATAGCAATCCGCAACATCAGACGCGATTCCATAGAAAAGCTCAAGACAATGAAAAAAGCCAACGAAATAACGGAAGACGACCAGAAAAACGGCGAAACGAGAATACAGAAGATAACCGACGATTTTGTAAAGCAGATCGACGAAGTCGCTGCCTCAAAAGAAGCCGAGATAATGGAAATATAACATGACGCGATCCGATTTTTCCGTCCTTCCGACTCATGTCGGAATTATAATGGACGGCAACGGCAGGTGGGCAAAAAAGCGCGGTCTCGAACGTTCAAAGGGACACATCGAGGGCGCGAAGACATTCCGCAGAATAGGCGAATACGCCGGGGACTTGGGCATAAAGCACATTTCGTTTTATGCCTTTTCCACCGAGAACTGGGCGCGTCCGCAAAATGAAGTCGAGGCAATAATGCGGCTTTTTTACGAATATCTCGATGAAGCTCGCGAAAGGCTTGACGAAAACAGAGAAAAGGGCATACGGCTGCGCTTTCTCGGCGACAGAGCCGCTCTTTCGCCCGAGCTGCAATACATGATGGATTTTATTGAGGACGAAACGAAAGAAATGACAAAGGTCAACCTCAATATCGCTGTCAATTACGGCGGCAGGCAGGAGATTCTGCACAGCGTAAAACAGATTGCCCGAAAAGTCAAAAACGGTGAAGTGCAACCCGACGATATTTCGCTGGACGATATCACCGAAGGACTTTATACGCTCGAACAGCCGCCCGTGGATCTTATCATCAGACCGAGCGGCGAACAGCGTCTTTCGAATTTTCTTTTGTGGCAGTCGGCTTATGCGGAGTTTTGGTACTCCGACGTTTTGTGGCCGGATTTTACCGAAAAAGATTTTGATGAAGCACTGAAAGCATACGAAAAAAGAAACCGCAGATTCGGAGGAATATAATCTTCGAAAAATGCGTTTTTTCTCCGTGCGGCAAACCTTGATTCGGTCGGCATGTGTCCGTTACCCGTCAGCTTCAGCACGGCACAAGAAAGGATAAAACCATGAAAAAGCGTCTTTTAACGGCAGCAATAGGCATTTCGCTCACGGTGGCATGGCTTTTTGCAATGTACACACCGATTTATTCGGCTGTCATGAGCATTGTTTCCGTAATAGCTACATATGAAATGCTGAAGGTATATGAGATAAAAAACACGGCTTTCAGAATACTGTGCTTTGCTGTCTCCGCATGCACAGTTTTGTACGCAGATTACAAAAGCAAACTGAATATTCCGCTGTTCCCCGTCATTACGGCATTTGTGCTGCTCTGTCTTGTCACAATGGTGCTCGACCACAAAAAGCTGCCGTTTCACAATGTCGTATGCGGAATGTTCTCCGCAACGCTTATTCCCGCGTCGCTTTCGTGCACCGTTTTGTTCCGCGATATTTATCTTTCCGACGGCGGTAACTTTACAAAAGCCGACGGTGTTTTCTTCATCATACTCGCCTTTTTGTGCTCGTGGGCAACGGACGGCTTCGCGCTCTTTGCGGGAATGGCTTTCGGCAGGCACAAGCTTGCGCCCGAAATAAGTCCCAAGAAAACCGTCGAAGGTGCTTTAGGCGGTGTCGCGGGAAATACTCTTTTGTGCATAGCTCTCTACTTCGTATTTAAGTCACAATTTAACCTTTCGGCTACAATAAAGCTGTGGGAAGTTATTGTCTGCGGCGTTACACTGTCGTGCATAAGCATTTTCGGCGACCTTGCCGCATCCGTAATAAAAAGAAGCCGCGGTGTAAAGGATTTCGGAAACCTCCTGCCGGGACACGGCGGAATTATGGACAGATTCGATTCGTCGCTTTTCGTTTTTCCGTCACTTTACTCGCTGCTTGTTGTGATTTATCATATTTGACACAAAAACGGTGATAATACTATGAAAAAAAAGATCGCCCTGCTGGGGTCAACGGGTTCAATAGGCACTCAGTCGCTTGACGTATGCGAAAAAGCAGGCTATAAGGTTACTGCTGTTGCCGCAAACACGGACGTTAAAGCGGTCGAAGAACAGGTGCGGCGTTTTCACCCGAAAAAAGCCGCTTTGGCAGATGAAAAAGCCGCTTCGGACTTAAAAATACGTCTTGCCGACACCGATACGGAGGTGCTCGGAGGCGAGGAGGGCATTTGCGAATGCGCCGCCGACACCGATGCCGACACCGTAATCGACGCGGTGGTCGGTCTTGCGGGACTTCGCCCCGCGCTTGCCGCACTCAATTCAAAAAAAACGCTTGCTCTTGCAAACAAAGAGGCTCTTGTGGCAGGCGGCAGACTTGTGCTCAAAGCGGCGGAAGAAAACGGAGTGCGGATTCTGCCCGTAGACTCGGAGCATTCCGCGATTTTTCAGTGTCTTGAGGGGAAACCTGCGAACAAGGCACTGAAAAAGCTTATTCTGACCGCATCAGGCGGACCGTTTTTCGGAAAGTCGCGCGAAGAACTCTCAAAAGTCACCGCTGCCGACGCGCTTAAACACCCGACCTGGAAAATGGGCGCAAAAATAACGATCGATTCGGCATCAATGTTCAATAAGGGTCTGGAGCTTATCGAAGCGCACTTTCTGTTCGGTGCTGCACCAGACAGGATAGATATCGTCGTGCACAGAGAAAGCATTATTCACTCTATGATAGAATATGACGACAATTCGGTCATAGCGCAGCTCGGCGTTTCGGATATGCGCATTCCGATTCAGTACGCGCTCACCTACCCCGAGCGTTATGTTTCCCCCGTAAAAGAGCTTGACCTTACACAGATCGGCACACTTACATTTTTTAAACCCGATTACGACACGTTTGACTGTCTTAATATCTGCCGTGATGCAATTTCCCGCGGAGGACTGTTCCCTGCGGCGGTCAATTCCGCAAACGAAGAGGCGAATCGCCTTTTCAGGGAAAACAGAATAGGCTTCCTTGACCTCGGCAGACTTATACGGACGGCATTTGAAATAACTCCCGATAAAAAAGACTTTACTCTTGACGATATTTTTGAACTTGATGCGCTGGCAAGAAAAACCGTGCTGTCAGCAATATAACGGCTTATTATCCGATACCGGAGGGAAAGTATGTCATTTAACACACTGTCAATAACGCTCACTGCCGTTTGGGGCAAGGCTTGGCCGATACTCTTTGCGATTCTGTTTTTCGGACTGATCATCGCCCTGCACGAATTCGGTCACTTTATCACCGCAAAAATTTTCGGTGTCAGGGTCAATGAGTTTGCAATAGGCATGGGACCGACTCTGCTTAAAAAAGTCAAGGGTGAAACACAGTATTCGCTCAGGCTTTTCCCTATAGGCGGCTTTGTATCTCTTGAGGGCGAGGATGAGGAGTCGGACGACGCGCACGCGTTCGGCAATCAAAAGGCATGGAAACGGTTCATTGTCATTGCTGCGGGCGCAACCCTCAACATCATTCTCGGACTGGTGCTGATGAGTGTCGTGCTCGGAATAGAGGGCAGTATATCCACCGCTGCAGTGAGCGACATTTCGCAAAATCTCGAACAGGCACAGGATTCGATACAAGTCGGCGACGAAATAATCATGATTAACGGTTCGCGTGTTGTTTCTGCAAGGGACCTTTACTATCAGCTTTACCGAGACGACGACGGTGTTTTTGATATCACAGTCAAAAGAAACGGTGAAAAAATCACGTTCAGCGATATAAGTATTCAGTATGATGCGGAAAAAGGCTTTTGTGACTTTATAGTCGGCAGCGAAAAAGTAACTGCGCTCAATATTTTGCCGGGTTCGGTCAAAGAAACGGCATCCATGACAAAGCTGATATTTTTGAGTCTTGCCGACATGATTCGCGGGCAGTACGGACTGAAAGACCTTTCGGGACCGATAGGCACGATAGGAATAGTTGCAGAAACGGCAGGCGAAGCCGTAAGCAGCGCGAACTACTCGGGAATAATTTTCATTCTCGCATTTATAACGGTCAACATCGGCATAGTAAATCTTCTTCCCCTTCCCGCTCTTGACGGCGGCAGACTGTTTTTCATTGTTATAGAAGGAATCTTCGGTAAACCCGTACCGAAAAAATTCGAAGCCGTTGTCCATGCCGCCGGTCTTATATTGCTGCTCGGACTTATGGTGCTTATATCGTTCAACGATATTGTCAATCTCGTGAGGAAGTAAAAATGAGCAGCAAAAAAAAGGTAAAAATAGGAAATCTGACAATCGGCGGCGGCGAACCCGTGCGTGTGCAAAGCATGCTCAATACTCCCGCAGGCGACAGAGAAGCAGCCGTAAAGCAGGCAACGGAGCTTGAAAACGCGGGTTGTGAAATAATCCGCGCCACGGTTCCCGATATGTCGGCAGTCAAAACGGTTGCCGCATTGAAAGAGACATGCACCGTGCCTATAGTCGCGGATATTCATTTCGATTGGAAAATGGCACTCGAGGCACTTGCGGCGGGTGCCGATAAAATAAGAATCAATCCGGGCAACATCGGCAGCGACGAAAAGGTAAAGGCGGTCGCCGATGCGTGCCGTCTTCGCGGTGTGCCGATAAGAATAGGCGTAAACTCCGGCTCCGTAGAAAAACACATTCTCGCAAAGTACGGCTCGCCTACACCCGAAGCACTTGTCGAAAGCGCGATGTATCATGTCGGTCTGCTTCAAAAATTTGATTTTGACGACATTGTAATATCGCTTAAATCCTCGGATGTACAAAAAACCGTCGCGGCGTACAGACTCATTTCGCAGCGGTGTGATTATCCTCTGCATATAGGTGTCACCGAAGCGGGAACGCTGCGAATGGGACTTATAAAATCCGCCGCAGGGATAGGCAGTCTGCTGCTTGACGGAATCGGAAATACTCTGCGCGTTTCGCTTACCGCTCCGCCCGTGAACGAAGTATACGCGGGATATGATATTCTCAAGGCGGTCGGAGTTCGTTCGCGCGGCGCGAATCTCGTATCGTGCCCTACGTGCGGACGGACAAAAATCGACCTCATAGGACTTGCCGAAAGGGTTGAAGATGCGCTTCGCGGCTGCGACAAAAAAATTACCGTTGCCGTAATGGGATGCATAGTAAACGGTCCCGGCGAAGCAAAAGAGGCGGATATCGGCTTAGCCGGCGGAAACGGCGAGGGACTTTTGTTCAAAAAAGGCGAAATAATCCGCAAAGTCCCCGAAAATGAGCTTTTCGATGCCCTTATGACGGAGATAAAAAAACTGTAAATTTTTTCCGAGTCTTTACAAACGCATTCGACTATTGTACAATAGTTACAAATAACAGACGGGAATACGGGTAAGGAATGACAAAAAATGTACAATCTGTTTAAGAAGTTCTGCTGTTTGTTGCTATCGGCAATATTACTGACAGGCATTACCGCACATTCACTTGCAGAAACACTTACATATAACTATAAGGTCAAGAACGGCATCACGCTCTACGTCAGAAAAGAACCGAGCACAAAAAATGCATCGCTCGGCAGTCTTTCGGGCGGAACGAGAATAAGCGTCTTTCAGACGGAGTATGCCGAAGGCAGGAACTGGGGAAAAATAACCTACGGCGGCAAAGACGCGTGGGTCTGCATAGACTACTGCGACAAAATCGACAATAAGACCGTCACCCCCGAAATTCCGAGTGAAATGCAGGTGGACTGGACAGTTATCGACATCTCAAAATTTCAAAGACCCGAGTATTTTGACTGGAACGCCGTGCGCGAATCCGGAGTAAAAGGTGTTATCATCAGAATAGGCGGGCGCGGTGTGCTTGACCGCAATGTATACGCAGACGACAGCTTCATGACGCACTACAACAATGCCGTTGCAGCGGGACTGTACGTGGGAGTATACTTTTTCAGCTATGCCCTGAACGCGGAAGAAGCGCGCGAAGAAGCGGATTTTACGGTTGACACTTTACAGGCGAACGACTGCAAGCTCTTACTGCCCGTGTTTATTGACATTGAAGATTATTCCGAAGGGAATTTTTCCGACACGCAGCACCGTCGGTCGGATGTTGACTGCAACGCGATAGTCAACGCATTCTGCGACACGGTAAAAGCGGCGGGATATTATCCCGGCATCTATTGCAATCTTGACTATACGAAAACGGTTTTAAGTCCGTCGGTCTTCAGCGGAGAACGAGCGGTATGGATAGCACAATGGAACAACACGTGCGACTACACCGGCACATACCACATGTGGCAGTACACCGACAAGGGCAAAATTGACGGATATCCGTACAGGCTTGACATAAGCCGCTGCTACATGAATTTTCCGAAGCTCATCGAAGAAGCAGACAACTCCGCATACGGTGACCACACCGCATCGGATTGGAAAGTAACAAAAGAAGCGATATGCGGCGAACCGGGCGAACGCGTTATTGTCTGCACCGACAGCGACTGCGGCAAGACGCTGGCAAAAGAAATTATTCAGCCGTCGTTTTCGTCACACAAAAGCTCGGAGCGTCTTATTACACTTGTTGACAAAGAAATAAAAGCCGGCGACATTCTGACCGAAAGCCAATTGACCTACCTCCACACGGAGAACGAAGTTTCCGGCTACGGCATAACCTACGGCGAAGCATGTACCACAAGCGGCGGTGTGATGCTTACGTACTGCAAAGACTGCAAAACCGTTCTGACGGTATCGTATTATTACGGCAATAACTGCGAACACAGTTCGGTGACCTCATCGGAAACAGCAGCATCGTGCACAAAAGCCGGGATTGAAACCGACACCTGCACCGCATGCAAAAAAGTCACCTCAGCGATGCTCACGTCTCCCCTTGCGCACAACACAGACAAAGTAACGAACTCCGCAACGTGCACTTCGGACGGAGAAAAAACATTTACCTGCTCAAGCTGCGGCGAAACGGTTCGCACCGATTTTGCGCCGCAAAAGAACCATGTGCTTGAGGAAAAATACAACGCAGACCGTCCGAGCGAATACTGCGGCACCGTTTCCGTCATTATGCGGTGCAAAAACTGCGAACAGAATATAGTGTTAACTGCAACCTACGGCGACACGGAAGGCAAAGGCTCCGTTGCCGTTTCGGACGCGCGAACCGCACTGAGAAACGCAGTCGGTCTCGATACGCTGACCCCGCTGCAGACCGTTGCCGCCGACATCGACATGGACGGCAGCGTGACGGTTTCCGACGCGCGGTATATTCTGAGAATAGCTGTCGGACTCGACTCTCCGTCGGAGCTTTACGGCAGATTCAAAACCGAAACATAAGTTTTGACGGGCTGATTTTCACCGATAATCCCGTTAAAATCCCTGCAAAACAGTTAAAAAAAGCATCGCGAGAGCCTATAACTCTCCGATGCTTTTCTTATTATTATGCGCGGCTTCAGAGCCTTTATTTCAGCTTGAGTGTTTTTTCGTACGCGGCTTCGACCGCATTTACAGCCGCTGCTCTGAAGCCTGCTTCCTCAAGTGCTTTGACACCCGCAATCGTCGTGCCGCCGGGACTGCAAACATTGTCCTTCAGCTTTTCGGGATGCTCGCCGCTTTCTGTTACAAGCCTTGCCGCTCCTTCTACGGTAGAGGCGGCATAGAGAAGCGCATCGCTGCGGGGAATGCCGCAAAGCACCGCGCCGTCCGCAAGAGCCTCGATAAACATGTATACAAACGCGGGACCGCACCCCGAAACCGCGCCCGCCGCATCAATTTTGTCTTCGGGTATGGGGCAAAGAACACCCGCTCCCGAAAGAGCGTTTTTAAAATCGGTAAGCTCCCTTTCTCCGACCTTGCCGTTAGTGTCAAAAAGAATGACACCCTTGCCGACGGACACGGGAGTGTTGGGCATGATTCTGATAATCGCAGGCTCAAAACCGCAAAGAGCTTCGATATCCGCAATCGACTTCCCTGCCGCCATCGAAATAAATACGATACCGTGTCTGTTCACCAAGTCGTTCTTTATACTGTCAAACAGTCCCCGAAGCGACTGCGGCTTGACACCGAGAAAAACATATTCCGATTCGGCAATAAGCTCCGTCACGGAAACAGCCGTTATGTTCGCAAAGCGTGCGCAGAGAGCGTCCGTTTTTTCTTTCACTCCGTCACAGACACAGATTGCTGCGTCGGATTCTTTTTTTGCGACTGCGGTGCAGAGTGCGCCGCCCATGTTGCCGCAGCCGATAAAACCGAATTTATATTTCATTCCCGTCACCTTACCTGTCCGTTTCCTTCGATTACATATTTGTATGTTGTCAGCTCCTCAAGTCCCATAGGACCTCTCGCGTGGAGCTTTTGCGTGGAAATGCCGATTTCGCAGCCGAGTCCGAACTCGCCGCCGTCGGTGTACCGCGTGGACGCGTTTACGTACACAGCCGCACTGTCGACCGCAGCGGTAAAAAGCTCCGCATTTTCTTTGTTTTCCGTTATTATCGCGTCGCTGTGATGAGTCGAATGCCGCCCGATGTGGTCAATCGCGGCGTGAACGTCATCGACAACCTTTACCGCCAGAATATAATTCAAAAACTCCGTGTCGAAGTCATTTTCATTTGCGGGAGTACCGTCGATGATTTTTGCCGCTCTGTCGCAAAGGCGAAGCTCGACGGGCACTTTGCCGCAGCTCTCTCTGTCAAGAACAAGACGCTTTTTCAGCGCAGGCAAAAACTTCTCGGCTTTATTTTTGTGCACAAGCAGCACTTCCTCGGCATTGCACACCGACGGTCTGCTCGTTTTTGCGTTCTCGACAATGTTCAGTGCCATATCGGTGTCTGCCGATTCATCGACAAAAACGTGGCAGATGCCCGTTCCTGTTTGTATACACGGAACCTTTGCATTGGCAACGCACGAAGCGATAAGTCCCGCTCCGCCGCGCGGAATAAGCAAATCGACATATCCGACTGCGGTCATAAGCTCGTTTGCGGAATTTCGCGAAGTGTCCTCGATAAGATTTATCAAGTCCTCAGAAAGTCCGACTTTTTTCAGTCCGTTTTTCATAGCGTTTACGATTGCCGCGGAGCTGCGGATTGCTTCTTTCCCCGAGCGCAGCACGCATACGTTTCCGCTTTTAAGGCTCAGCGCCGCCGCATCCGATGTGACATTCGGACGCGATTCGTATATCATTGCGACAACACCCATGGCAACCGAAACCTTTTTAATCACAAGGCCGTTCGGACGGATAACTGTTTTGAGAACCTTCCCCGTCGGGTCGGGCAGCTTCACGACATCGCGAATGCCGTCAGCCATACCTTTAATTCGTTCCGGGGACAGCGAAAGACGGTCTATCATCACGTTGTTGAGCTTTTCGCGAGACTCCCGCACATCCTCACCGTTCGCCGCCATGATAAGCTCCGTTTCGGCTTCAAGCTCATCAGCCATCGCCGTCAGCGCACCGTTTTTCATCTGCGTTGTGAGAAGCGATATGTTTTTTGCCGCTTCTTTTGCGGTCTTTAAAATTTCCTGCGTCGTTTTCATGTTACTTACCTCCCGAAATAAACCTTGTTCCTGCCGATTTTCCGTCACATATATCGTAAAGAAGCGACGGCGCGGAGCCGTTGGCAATTACCATATCGCACCCGTTCCCGACGCACAGCTGCGCCGCATGCAGTTTTGTTTTCATGCCGCCCGTGCCGAGAGTACTGCCCGCGCCGCCGCCGAGAGACATGACACTGTCGGTAAGCTCACGTATTTCGGGAATAAGAACGGCATCGGAACACTTATGCGGGTCTGCGGTGTAAAGTCCGTCGATATCAGACAGCAGCACGAGCAAATCCGCATCTACCGTAACCGCGACAAGCGCGGAAAGAGTGTCGTTGTCGCCTACTTTTATTTCATCGGTCGCGACCGTATCGTTTTCGTTTATAATCGGAAGAACACCCAAATCAAGCAAGCGGTTCATTGTATTGCTGAAATTCGTGTGCCGCTCCTCTACGTTAAAGTCCTCACCTGTCATAAGCAGCTGCGCAACAGTGTGATTATATTCGGAGAACAGCTTATCGTAGGTGTACATCAATTCACACTGCCCGACCGCCGCAGCCGCCTGCTTGGACGGAATGTCCGACGGCTTTTCTTTCATATTCAGCTTTCCCGCTCCCATGCCGATTGCACCCGAAGACACGAGAATAACCTCTTTGCCTGTATTTTTCAAATCACTCAGAACCTTAACAAGCTCCTCAACACGTCTGATGTTAAGCCGTCCGGTTGAATGCGCCAATGTCGAAGTTCCCACTTTAATTACAATTCTCATAATTTTTGCCCTTCTGCCGACAGAGCGAATCGCTGCCGCTGTAATAAAAGTAATTATACACGACAAAACATCATAAAACAAGAGAAATGCATAAGAACCTCACATTTTTTACACAAAAAAACGCATAAAAGATGCTCGCCCGCAGAAATATCCGTATCAGAACTCACAATGGCAAAAATCTTTTCGGATTCAAAGGACATCCGACCGTTTTTATCTGTATTTTACATAATCAAGAAACCGCCTTACCGTCGGCGAGACCGCTTTCCTGCTGCGGAAAGCCAACCCTATGTTACGGTAAGCGGGAACATCAAGCTCCTTTGTGACAATTCCGTACGGCACTCTCCTGAGAATCAGCTGCGGCAAAATACTTACGCCCAACCCGCTTTCAACCATTGACATTATCGCATAATCGTCCCACGTCGTAAATTGAGCCCGGGGTGTTAAATTGCACCTTGCGAAAAACTCGGCGGCATCGGAATTGCCGTCCTTTTCAAGAAGTATAAACGGTTCGCTGCAAAGAGCCGCAGCGGGAATTTTTTCAAAGACTGTCAGCGGATGATTTTCGGGCAATACTGCAAGGAGCCTGTCCTGCTCCAAAAAAACCGTTTCCGAATCACCTCGGACAGGCAGCCTTGCAAATCCGAAATCCACTCTGCCCGTAGCAACCCATTCTTCGATTTCCGCATAATCTCCCAACAGCAATTCATACTCGATTTTCGGATAATCGGCTTGAAACGCTTTGATTATATTCGGCAGCCAATGCGTGGCAACACTTGAAAATGTCCCTATCCGTATGAGTCCCGACTGCA
Organism: Bacteroidaceae bacterium; assembly: GCA_963620305.1. GTDB lineage: Bacteria > Bacillota > Clostridia > Oscillospirales > Acutalibacteraceae > RUG806. Next base: position 28,895 of record CAVFAD010000010.1, read on the forward strand.
TGCCGTTGATTTCGTCGACCTGCATAAGCAGCTTTTCATATTCACCGCAAACTTTTTTCGCGTAAGGCAAAAGCCGCATGCCGTCACTCGTAAGCTTAACGCCCGCTTTTCCGCGCTCAAGGAGCGTCACCCGCCAATCCTTTTCCAAATCGCTTATCATGCGGCTGATACCGGACTGAGAATAATTCAGCATCTCCGCTGCTTTGGTAAAACTGCCGTATTCAACCGTCTTTACAAATGCCATGTGTTTTTGAAGATTCATATCCATGTTTTTTGACTTTCTCTATCTGAAATTGTAATAGTTAGAATGAAAAATATTCGCTTTTGTAATCTCTGTGTTTATGATACAATACAAATACAGAAATTTCAATAGCAAAAGAGGGAAAACAGTGTTATACATAAACGACGTTAAAGGACTTTATCAAAACAGAATAGTTGTCAAGGTCGGCACCTCCACCCTGACAAACGAAAACGGAAAAACGGATCTGCGGATATTTGACCGCTTGGCTTTGGTGCTGTCCGATGTTCAAAATATGGGATATGAAGTAATTTTGGTTTCATCCGGTGCGATTGCGGTCGGCGCGAATAAAATGAATGCAAAAGAAAGGCCTTCGACCCTGCGCATGAAACAGGCGGCTGCAGCCGTGGGACAATGCAGCATTATGCACCTTTACGACAAATTTTTTGAAGACTACGACAAAACCATAGCACAGATACTGTTAAACGCCGAAGATATTGAACAGGAAGAAAAAAAAGAAAACCTGACAAACACTTTCAATACGCTGCTGGAAATGGGAATCATTCCCATTGTGAATGAGAACGATTCCGTCAGCTACACCGAGATAGAATCGGAAGAACGGTTATTCGGAGACAATGATATGCTTTCCGCCGTTGTTGCGGTTTTGTGCAAAGCAAAACGGTTAATTATCCTGTCGGATATCGACGGACTTTTCGACAGTGACCCGCGCTTTAACCGAGATGCAAAACTGATTCGGCAAATCGACACCATAGATGAAAGTGTATATTCGCTTGCAGGCGGTGCGGGTTCACGGCGCGGTACGGGCGGAATGAAAACAAAATTGAAAGCGGCAAGCTTGGCGACTGCACAGGGAACGGATACCGTCATCATAAACGGCAAAAATCCGTCCGCGATATACGACATTATAGCGGGAAAACCCGCAGGAACGCTGTTCACGGGCAAAAAGTAAACTGTTATCCCCCACGTTGCCGCTTGCAGTGCTAAAAATGAACTGCACGGCAAAAAAATCGGGCGTTTGCGATGCAAAAAAGTTCACACCGAAAACGCCCGTAAGATGAAATATTACGCTTTTACTGTCCGCAATTTTTGTCAAAAGAAGGGTTGCATGCATAGAAATTCTTCGAATTCAGTTTATCAGTCGCAAGCCGCAGCCCCTCGCCGAAACGCTGATAGTGAACGACTTCCCTCTCACGCAGGAATTTTATCGCATCCGCAACGTCGGGGTCATCCGTCATACGCAGAATATTGTCGTATGTCGTCCTTGCCTTTTGTTCCGCTGCAAGGTTTTCATGCAGGTCGGTTATAACGTCGCCCTTTGATGCAATATATGATGCCGTAAACGGCGCACCCGATGCCGCAACGGGATAAATACCCGTTGTGTGGTCGACAAAATATGTGTCAAATCCCGACTGCTTTATCTGCTCAACCGTAAGATTGCGCGTAAGCTGATAGACTATAGTGCCAATCATCTCCAAATGCCCGAGTTCTTCAGCCCCAAGACGTTATAAATGATTCCTGCGCCGTATTCGGTTACTCGCTTTTTGCTTGCAGTTCCCGACAAACAAGCGCGATGCCCTTTACGATAACATCGGTTTTTGTGCTGCCTGTTTCGGCGCAGCACTTTTCAAGCATTTCACTTTCCTTTTGCGACAGTCTGATTTTAAGATTGACATCTCGCGGGGACGTTGTAGGGCGTCCCATTCTCGGATTGTCCGTTTTTTTTACGTAAGCCGTTGTTTTTTCCTCCGTTTCTCTTGCCTTTTTCGTGTTTCAATGATATAATACACATACCTTTGAGTAGGGCGGCGGCAAGTGCCACCCTCTCATTGGTTCTCACGAGCCTTGCTTATTTGTTAAGCAAGGTTTTTACTTTTTCCTTTGCTTCCTCAAGGTCTTTGCAACTATTGAGGATTTCGAGGATTTTACGGGTCTGATTTTCTTCTGCCAGCTCTCTAAGCTGTTCACCTAAATTCATATCTTCGTCGTTCATTTGTTTTTCCTTTCTGCACTTGCCGCGTACTCATCTCGGTTTCCCTTGACTGTGTCTTTATTATAACATTTGCACGGGCAAAAGTCAATACTTTTTTTCAAATTTTTTCTTTTAGCTTGAATGAACCGACGGGCACGGTTCGTCACCGTACCCGCCGGTTATCTGCGAAAACTTTATCTGCCTGCCGGATTAAGCTTTGCTTTCAAGGCTTCCTGCAAAACCGCGGACACGTTCAAGCCGCTTTTTTCGGCTTCAAAATCGAGCCACGAAGGAAGTGTTACGTTTCTGCGCACCGAGCGCATGTCATTTTGTCTGCGGTATTCAGTGAAGTCCACATCAACCAACGATACAATGTCATCCTCGGTTGCTTTCTTCACTTTGCTCACTGCCGTCGGAACGGGCAGAGCCTTTTTATCGTCTTCCATATCAATACCTATAATCCCGATTGCATCCCGCGCCATTTCAATGGCATCCGTCAGCGTATCGCCCTCGGTATTTATATCAAAATCGGGAACATATACCATATAACCAACTTTTTCGGGAGTTAATACTATCGGATAAGAATTTTTCATTGTGCTGCCTCCGTTTGTCAAAAGTCGTGAGAGAGTTTATTTTAACCCTCTGCGCTTGATTATTGCCTTTGCTAAGTTTTCTTTGACTTCTTTGTGTCTGGGAATCGGCTCTGTGTTTACTCCGTCGGTATACACATCATGGTTGCTGCCGTTTCGCTTAAGGTACCAACCGTTTTTTTTCCAGTAAATTGATTAAGTCTTTGGTTTTCATCGTCAATCCTCCCGACACGACTTATTATACACACTGAGTGTGTATTTGTCAATACGGCAGAACACTTTTTTCAAAAAACAAGGGGCTGCAAGGACATTTTCACCCTGCAGACCCGGTTAATTTATTCCGATGTTTCTTCTTCCGACTCCGTTTGCTTTTTCTTCAGCACCGCAATTGCATTCGTTATCACCGCCGGAATCGGTACACCCATAAGTCCCGCGTTTTCGGTTATGGATATGACTTCATTGACGATGAACGCAATGCATACGCCGTCGCGCAGGTAGCTTGTACCGATGAGCATATCGAGCCGGACAGCGACGAACACGATAAGCAGCGTCACGCCTTTGCGGCAGAGTCCTTTCCAGCCGACACGGCTTTCGAGTCCGCCGTTTTCGCTTTTTTCGGACTTCTTGAACACGCCCGCAACGACAAGTCCCGTTATGTAGTCGATAGCCATGAACACCAGCAGAGTTATCATAGACGCGTCCCAACCTCCGAAAAGCCAAGCGATACCTGCGCCGACCGCGCCGAGCACCGTACAGAATATGTCTTTCATTTTCTTTCACCTCCTCACTCGTCAAGTCCCGTTGCCGTACGGAGAATTTTCCGAGCGTCCGACACGGTTACTTTTCCGTCGCCGTCAACATCGGCGCGTTTCTCCGCGTCGGAAGTGAGTGTTTCGAGTCCCACAGCCGTCCTTAAAGCCGTCCGAGCGTCGGATACGTCAACATCTCCGTCCCCGTCAACGTCGCCCTTTTTGACGTAATTTACGCCCACATTCGCACATATCGCCTTTGCGATAGCGTCAGCCATTTCCGCGAAATGTTTGTCAAATGCGGCGTTGTCTTTGTCGCTGTCGACGAAACCGACTTCGACAAGGCATGAGGTCATTTTCGTGTACTTATTCACCGCGTAATCGGTGTAATTCGGTGCGCCGAGCTTAACGCCCCTGTTTTTAAGTCCCGTGACCGCGCACAGCGCGTCAACGATGCGTTTTGCCTTCGTATACGCGTCGCCGTTCACGGCTGCTTTTGAGTATATCCACGCTTCTACGCCGCTCCCCTTGTTCGGTGAAAACGCGTTTCGGTGGATACTGACAAAATAATCCGCGCCCCACTCGTTTGCTTCGTCTGCGCGTGTCATAAGCTCGGGGTCGGTGTCGGCAGTACGGGACAGCTTAACCGCGATGTCGGGGACTGCCGCAAGTGCGTTTTCGACCGCCTTTGCAAGCGCAAAAACGTCCTCGCTTTCTTTTCTCTTGCCGTAGACCGCGCCGGGATTCGCCCCGCCGTGCCCTGCGTCAATGTAAATTTTTTTCATTGAAATCACTCCTTTTTGTTATTTCCATTTTCCTATGAGATGTATTTTTACGGTGGTGTCATAGTGTGTACTTGCGGAGACCATTGCAAGGGACAGTACGGTAACGCTTGATGTCGATGCACTGCATGCGCCTATCCACTTCACCCCAGAAGATGAGCTGTATTCAATACTTGCAAAAGATGCCGTCACCGACGTAAACCCCGACGGACAGTTAATGTTTCTGAGGCTCCAACCGATTGGTGAATGGGTAACAAGATAGTTAACTTCACCCAAAGCATGTACACCCCACGCTTCAAGCGTGCCGTCGTCATATTTGCGGCATGTCCAGTTCCCGCTTGTATAGCATGCGGAAAGTCCCGGGTTACCCGTCGCACCCGTCGCGCCCGTTGCTCCCGTTGCGCCCGTTGCGCCCTTATCACCTTTGTCACCTTTGTCGCCTTTGTCGCCCTTGTCGCCTTTGTCACCCTTTGCACCCGTCGCCCCAGTCGCCCCCTTAGGCGCGGTAAAGGAATATTCGCTCCCGTCGGTAAAGGTTATTTTGTACTTGTTGCCGCCGTTCGCGTCCGTACCGTCAGCCGTTACGGACTGTATGCCGTTGCCCGTGTCGCCCTTGTCGCCCGTATTGCCGATGTCGCCCTTTTCGCCTTTCGGACCTCTGAACGCGGGCAGAGCAAGTATTTCGCCCGTTTTCGGGTTTTTGACTTTCAAAACGTTTGTCAGAAATTTCATTGCTGTCACTCCTTAAAAATTACGTATTTGCAAGAACGGTAACGCTGCAGCTTGCCGTCAGTGTTCCGTCTGCCGTGGTCGCCGTCACCTTGCATGTACCGGCGTTCACACCCGTTACGGTTACGGACGTTCCGTCCGCGTCAAGCGTCACGTTGCTGTTTTCTGCACTGAATACAAGCTCCTGCACTGTCGAGCCTGTCGGCAGAAAATACACCGTCAGCTTTCTCGACGCGCCCTGCTTTAACGAAACCGACGCATTGCCGAATCTTATCGAGGTCGGCGGCACAACTGCGGGATTTACCGTCACGGTGCAGCTGTCCGATATCCCGCCGTCAGTCGCCGTACATGTAACGGTCGCCGTACCCTCCGACACTGCGCTTATATAACATTTTTTGTCGCTTGAAGCACTTGAAGCAAGCGAAACGCAATCGCTGTCGGTCGACCACACAACGGAGCTGTCGCTTGCATTGCTCGGCAAAACCGTCACGGTCTGGGGCAGGTTGGCGCCGACCGTTATTTCAGCAGTAGACCACTCAAGCACTACGCTCTGTACCGCAATATGCGGCACGGTAATTTCCGTCGTTCCGACGAACATCCGCGCTTCGGCAGTGCCGACATATGCTTTTGAAGTAAGCAGCGTTGTGCCGATATACGCGCGCCCCTGCGTATTTATGACCCTAAACTCTGCCGTATAGGCTGCGTCTCCCGTGACCGTGACCGTTCGCGGGTTATCCGTGCTGCCGTCCGTCCACTGCTTAAATTTATACCCGCTGTTCGGCGTTGCCGTAAGCGTTGCGGACGTGCCGTATTCGTACGTACCGCCGCCCTCTGCAGTGCCGTTCCCGTCCGTGTCGGCGGTTACGGTGTAGCTTCGTTTGGTCGCGGTATACTGCGCCGTATAAACGTAACCGGACAGGCTCCACCCGCTGAAAGTGTAAGTGTATTCCGCGTCCGCGTCTCTCGTTGGATTGCTCGGCGCGGTCGGGGACGTGCCCTGCTCGACCGTCTGCGTCTTAAGCGTCGTGCCGTCCCAGTCCTTGTAGGTGTAGGTGATGTCGGGGATTGTGTACACGACGGTTATCTTTATCGTCGCAAGGTCTATGTACTGGACTATTGCCGAACGGTTGGTATACTCCGCATACAGCACAAGTCCCGAGGTTTTCAGCGAATTTAAGTTCCCCGCAAGGCTGAAGCTTACGGTAGTCCACGAAGTACCGAAGCCGTTTTCGCCTATCGAATACGGGTAGCTGCTTGGAGTGCCGCTGCTGCTGTAGGCATACGCATACTTTATGTTTTCGATTTTTCCCGAGCCGCTGGAGTGTACCCTTACCACAATACTCGCGGTAATCGAATTAACGGTCGCGTACGAAGGGATATACGAAGATATACGGGACGCGCTCCAACCCGCTATAAATACATTGGTGCCGTTAAGCACGAGCTTTGACGCGGTATGCGCGTAAGATGACGTGTTGTCCGAAGACGCATCAATCGAATTAGTCCAAGTTGAGTTGGCGGTGGTACTATTGAATGTAATAACCTTTGTATACTGTCCCATTCACCGCACCTCATTCCGTGATAACGAGCGTCAGCACGGTTCTGTCGTCGACGGTGGGAACGGTGTCGGACACGACTATTGTTTCGATGTCCGAAGATTCAACAAACTGCTTTATGCCCGTCACTGCGACGCCTGCCGCATCGTGCGCCGTCACTCCGAGCGGCAGATTATCGCTTGATACCGTGTCGGAGGTAAGGTCAATCACCGTTTCGCCGTTAATGTCGACCTTGTTTACGTTCATTGCGTTAACCTCCCACCGTCAGCGTTATGCCGCCCGCAGCGTTCACCGTTTCCGTCACGGGAATCGCCGCAACCGTCACCTGCGCAAGGTAGTCGTACCCCTCGTCGGGCGTTATGACCTGCTGCGCAAACGTCGGTGTAACGTCCCTGTTTGCCTGTGCGGTGATGTCGCTTGACGGCTCGCATGTGCCTTCGACACCGAGCACGGTCACGCCGAGCTTGATGTTTGCGGGGAGCAGCTTTGCCTTTTCGTCGGCGGCAATAACCACCTTCCCCGACCCGTCATGAAAGCCGAGCGGTACGGTATATTCGCCGTCCTTTTCCGCTATCTCGCCCGCAACCGCGCCGTTGTTGGGCATTGTTCCCGTGAGCTTTACTCCGCGTGCGTATGCCGTTTTGTCTTTGAGAATTTCCGCGACCGTCACCGTTGCGTCCTGTGAATTTACGTCGTATTCGTTCGTGCCCGTTATCGGCGCGCCCGATTTGTCGTGCGCGGTTACGCCCTTTTTTACGTCCTCGGCAGTGACCGTATCGCCCGTAAGGTCGAATTTCACTTCACTGTCAATGACGAGCTTGTTTACATATTCATTCGCCATAGTATTCGTCTCCCAATATTAAAGTTTTTCCGCCCGCGTCGTTCGATACTTCGAACTGCGGCATTTTTTGTACCGTAACGTCGTCCGTCATGGATTTGTCCTTTGTTTCGAGTACGGTTTCCGAAGCGAAAAGCGGCGTGACGCTGTATTCGCCCGTATACGGCAGCGCAACGGGTATCTTTGCTATCGCGTCATAGACAGCGCCCGACGTGAGCAGATTGTCCGAGCTTTCCGTCGGCTCTTCGTCAAACTCGAAGGCAGTGCCGTTCGGGTCAAGCTCCACCCAGTACCCGTCGGGCATTTCGGCGCTCTCGTCCGCGTCCTCCGGTCTTAACCAAATAACGGGGTCGCCCTTGTCTCCCTTTTCGCCCTTGTCACCTTTATCGCCCTTTTCGCCCTTATCGCCGCGCGGAATCGTAAAATTATACGTGACGGCGTTCGTTTCTTCGTCGTACGTTCTCGTGACAAGCGCGTCCGTTCCCGCGTCTCCCGTCAGCGTTTCCGTCTTAAAAACGCGCGTCGTGAATTTTATCACGCGGTCGGTAAGCTCCGTCAGCGCGTTAAATTCGCTGCTGCTTTCGACCTTGTCCTCCGCACTGCCGCCGTAAACCGCCTTTTCGATTCTCAAAAAGAATTTATGCGACGTAAGAAGCGCGTTATCCGCACCGTAAATTTTGATTTCACACGGCATAATGCCTGCCGTTACCGTCGTCTGCGCCGTAAACGCATAAATAACCGTGTTGTTTTCAACCGTGCAGTTATTGAGAATAACGTTGCCGTCGGGTTTCAGCGCGGCGAACATCGCGTAACATTCGCTTGCTATTTCGTACGGCTTGCCGCCGTCCGTCAGCGTCACATGCAATTCACGCGCCGTGTCGTACTGCTTTACGGCGGCGGTCTGCTGAAGCTGTTTGTTGTTCACGTCAATAAACAGCTGTGTTTTTACCGTTTTCATGCTTTGACCTCCTTTCGCATTCAGAGTATCACAACGGGGAGAGAAAAGGCGCACCCCCCATTGTGATTTTTTTGCCGTGCGTCAGTTCCACGGAGCGGAAGCGATTGCACTTTGCGCGTATCCGTTCAGTAAGTACAGCGTGTCTTTTTGGTCATTGGTAAGCGGCAGACTGTTTATCGCGTCGAGCACCTTTTTCTTTTTCGAGCCGCTGTCCGTTTTGCCGTCGCCGTCGAGGTCGTCGCCCTTAAGGTCTTTGACGGCGTTGTAATACTCCTCGTACTGCGTCGCGGTAATTGCGCCGCTGCCGCCGTTAATCTGACCGCTTGACGCTTTGTCGCGCCACGTCTGCCATACGCTGTACTGCATGCCGCCGTCGCCCTTGGCTGCGCTGTACTCGAACCACGCAACCGTCTTGTTAACTCCGTCGTCGTCGAAGCCGCCGTAATTTTTGAGAATCTTTCTCGCGCCCGCTTCGTCGCCGCTTTCAAAATAAGATTTCGCGATGTCCTTTATTGCGGAAGTGATATTTTCGTCGGTCTTGCCTTCAACGTCCCTGAGCTTTTGACGGATGTCCGCAGCGGCTTTTTCGTTGCCCTGTTTTATCGCGTCCTCGAGCATCTTTACCGTGTACATGTGCTTGTCCGCAGGCGTGCCGACGTTTTCTTCTTCGGGACGCATATCGTCTACAAGGCTTTCGACCGCCGAAATGATATCATTTTTGTCAAAGCCGTCTTTTTCGACTTCCGTGACAAGGCTTTCATACGTGCCGTAATCGCCCGAATAGTTCGCGTCCGCCGCTTTTTTGATACGCTCGTCGTACGCTTCAAGACCGTCTCTGACCCACGTTGTGAAGCTGTCGCTTTGCCGCATGCGTCTGAGGACTTCCGTCTCGTTGTTTTTGACCGCGTTATACGCTTTAAGCGGCTTGTCCTCTTCCGCTCCCGCGCCCGCTTTAACAGCGTCCTTTGCGGTATATGTGGTGGTTTTGAAGTGCTCCGCGTCGCCGTACCAATGCGAAATATTGTTGACAATGCCCTTTATTTCTCTCGATACGGACTGCATCGGCAGCGGAGTAAAGTTTGTTATCATAACGCCCGCGTCCCACAGCACGTCAATGAGCTTTTCGTGGTACAGCGTCAGACCCTTGTATTTTTCGGACTGCTCCTTCAAATACTTTTCGCGGTTTGACGTAACCTTTGCGAGCTTTTTTACAATGTCCGCGCTGTCGGCTAAGAGCGATATGTCCGACCTCTCAACGTCATACCCCCGCATTACCGAGATTGCGTCCTTTACTATCGGCAGGTTGCCGAAGACGTTAAACTCCGAGCCTACGGCGGGCATATCGCCGCCCGTGAGCGATTCCGTGACGTTTTTAAGGTATCGCTCCCAGTAGCTTTCGTCCTCATCGTCTCTGAGCGCGGCGACAAGACTCTGCAAAAGAGTGTTGAGTACAACGTTTGCCGCAAATGCCGCTATTGCCCTGCCCCCGTTTATCGTATTGCCCTTGAACGAGTTTACGACAAGATTGTATGAGAGCGTCGGTTCAGCCATGAAAGACGTTACCATTTTCGCGAAAGCCGATTTGCTTCGCATAAGCCTGCTTTTCGTAAGAACGCTGTCATAAACCTGCGTATAGTCGACGATGTCTCTGAATCTGTCCGATACGGCGCGGAAATATTCCCCGCTCCCCGCTTCGATATCCGACTTGCCGCTGCGGATATTGTAATCCGTTTCGCGTTTGCATGCCGCCCAGATGTTCGCCCATGTGTACTCGTCCGCTTTTTCCGCTCCCTTGCCGAGCAAGTCCGACGCTTTTTCCGAAAACGTCTGTTCGGCATTTGACAGCCACTGCGTAACCCCCGTTCCCGTGCCGGTATCGAAGCCGCCGAGCCTTTTAATGCCCGCGACCGCCGAATACTTATACATCTCCGCTATTGTCGACGGCAGCGATTCGGACGGAATCCCGACGAGAAAACGCGGATTTATTACGGCTGCCGCTCTTGCTATTGCAGACGGCTGCTGTACGATAACGGAAAGGTTCGCCATTACCGCAGCGCGTTTGAAAGCCGACGTGCCCTTGTCGACAACGTCTTCGACACTGTCAGCCTTTATTCCGCCGTTTAAGGCTCGTACAAAGTCGGATATGTAATCGTTAGCCGATGTGCCGTAAGCGTTCGTCAGAGCCTTTTTGACGGACATTCCGCGTACCGTGTGACCGTCCGCGTCGACACTCGCCGCCGTTTCGTAGTTGTAGAGCCTTGTCATGTTCTCGATAGGCACGGTAAAAGATGAGTACAGAGCCATTTGGTTTATGTGTCTTGCCGCAACGTCGGTAAAGTCCGAAATCACAATCGGGTTATTCGCACCCTTTACGACCTTGTTCGTGAACCCCGCGTGCTTAAGGCGCGTGTCGTCCGATATGCCGAAGCGCGTGTACAGATACGACTTGTCGCTTGTTACGGGGAAATAGTATTCCTCGGTAAATTTCTTGTAGCCGTACATTTCCATACTCGTTTCGTTGCCCCATGCGCCGACCTCGTTCGACAGAAGACTTACAATGCCGTCGGCATACGCTTTCTGCCCGTCCGTGAGAACCGACAGTATTTCGCCGATGTCGTTCTCGGTCAGGTGCTGCGCTTCGCTCCGGATGTATTTGTCGAAAGTCTCTTTTGTTTTGCCGCCGTCGTTTTTCTTTTTGACCCTGTCAAGAAGCTCGTCCTCAACGACTATACCGCCGTCAAAAACGTGTGTGGTGGCGTTCCCGCTGTTTTGTTCGCGCTTCAGCGTCGCGTATACCGACAGTATGTCTCCGTCGGTAAGACGGACGGTGCTGCCGTTTTCGAGCGTAAAGGTGTGCGCTTTCGCGTTTTTGCCCGACCACTCTTTATATCCGTGCTTTTTCTGCAGCTCCTCTATCGCCGCCTGCGCTTCGGCGCACTTTGTGTACCACGCGTCCTGTGCGTCGCGTATGTCGCGGTATATCTTTCCGAACGCGCCGCCGAGCTTCTCGCCGAAGAAATATATCGGTGTGGTTTCGTAGTCGTTCATGAGGTCTATGACCCAATCGGCGGCTTTCCCGCGCTTTTTTCTCTGCCTGCGGCTCGTAAGGTCGCTGACCGTTTCGTCGCCGACGGCATTCAAAAGCTCCTTTTTGCCGTTTATGAACGTCTCGTTGCCCTGCTTTACCATTTTCGCAACGTTCGCGACGATGTTGTTTATCGTCTGCAGTTCACCGAGAGACAGCTCGCTTAAGCGTTTGCCTGCCATTGTACCGCGCATTTCGGCGAAATCCCTCAAAAGGTCGCCGTCAAGACTGCCCGCAAGGCTTCTGTACTGCTCGTTGAGAGCCGCGCCGTCTGCCGAATCCCCCTCGGTGGCATTGTATATGCCCGTCAGAAGGTCGTTTAAGCGGAGATACTTTTCAAGGCTCAAAACGCTGTCCTTTGCCGTTCCGAATACGGACGAATCCTCGGTAAACGGCAGCAGAAATTCGGCAACGGTGTGCTTTAACTCCTGTGGGATGTGCTTTGCGTCCGTTTCACGCGTCAGCAGGTTGTTAAGCGACTTTACCTTTTTCGTTATCTGTGCGCGTATCTTCGCTTTCGAAGCCGTTTCGTTGCGCTTTATTCTCTGCTTTTCGATACGTTCGCGATATGCCTGTCTGACAGCCTCCGTCCGTGCGTTTTTCGTGTCGCGCAGGTCTTTCATTTTTGCCCTGTTTTCGGCTTTCAGCTCCTCGACGCGCTTCTTGTTTTCGTTAAGTCTGTTTTGCAGTCTTTCAATCTGCTCCGTGTGCTTAACGGAATAGTCGAGCAGCTTCTTTTTGTATCTGTCCGCTTTGGTGCTGCGTGCAGGCGCGCTCATAAGCTCGCCGTACATTTTAAGTGCTTCTTCCTCCACATAGTCCGCAAGCTCGTCCTGTGCAAGCATTTTCGCGTCGGGAGTGTCCGCGCCCGTGAGGAATCCTCTGTATATGC
>CAVFAD010000011.1:0-14595 GCA_963620305.1 Bacteroidaceae bacterium
AATCAAACGGCTGCGGACGGTGAGGCTGCGGAACAGCATGACAGTCGTTCCGACGGTATGACGGCAGAGACTGTCACAGCGGAAATTGCGCTTGGTATGTCCGCGGCGGCGGAGGAATATTCCGCGCCCGTTGCCGAAATTCCGCAGATAGAAGATATCGCGCCGACGGAGTACACGGCGCAGACTGCGGATATCCCGCAGGTGATTGCCGAAACCGCCGATGATACACTGTCCTTTGACGGTTTTGACGATTTCGGTGATTTTGAGGACATCGGTTCCGATGCGGCAGCGGCGGATGTGCCCGCAGCGAGGGGAGCGGAGAGCATTTATGCGGCTTTTTCGGAAGAAGATGTCGCAAGCAGCATTTCCGACAAGCTTGCCGCGATGCATAATTCCGTGTCGGAGAGCGACGGTATTTTTGACGATACGCTCGGCGAACCCGAAGAAATAAACGAAACACCTTTGTCATACGGTTCGGAATCCGATAACGGCGGGAACGACGGCTTTGATTTTGATTTCTCCGTTTTCGAGAACGCACCCGTAACACGTTCCAAACCCGAGACTTCGCCCGAATCGAAGAAAAAGCGCAAAAACAAGAAGAAAAGATAACGGAGGCAGAGCTTGAAAAATACAGGAAAAAGAGTTTTGAAGTTTGCCTCGCAGCTTCTTTCCGTCGGTGTGCTTGTGTGGATTGACCGCATCATAAAAAATGCGGCGGCGGAGCACCTGTACGGCAGCGGAACGAAAGTGCTTGTCAAGGGTTTTCTCGGACTTTGTTATGCCGAAAATACGGGCGCGGCATTCAGTATGTTCAACACTTCGACCGATGTTCTTTCGGTCGTCACCGGAGTTGTCATGGCGGTCGGACTGGTGCTGCTGTTTGTAATAAAGAACAAGCCGAAAATATACGACATATGCGTTCCGTTTATTATCGCGGGCGGTATGGGCAATCTGCTCGACAGATTGACGCGCGGCTACGTTATCGATTACATAAAGACCCTGTTTATCGATTTTCCGATTTTTAACTTTGCGGATATTCTTATAACGTGCTCATGCGGCGCGGTAATAGTTTATCTGATACGTGAAATGATAAATGATGCGAAAAAAGAAAAAGCGGAAAAAGCAAGAGGAGCTGTAAATGCATCCTCGACAGCCGAATCCGGTGCCGTGTCGGATAAAAGCGGCGGTGATTCGGAATGATGCTTCTTTCTCTGACTGTACCGGCGGAGTATGCGGGACAGCGTCTTGATAAGGTTATACCCGCGCTGGCACGTGAGCTTTCCCGTTCGGCGGTGCAAAAAATCATAGAATCGGGCGGTGTAACCGTAAACGGCTGCTCTCCCGACAAAAAAACAAAGCTTTCGTGCGGCGACCGTATCGGGATTGAGGTGCCCGACCCCGAAATTCTCGATGCCGTGCCGCAGAATATACCGATAGATATCGTGTATGAGGACGACAGCCTGCTTGTTGTGAACAAACCCAAGGGTATGGTTGTGCATCCTGCGGCGGGCAACCCCGACGGCACGCTTGTGAACGCGCTGCTGTATCACTGCGGCGGACGGCTTTCGTCAATAAACGGAGTGATTCGCCCCGGAATAGTACACAGGATAGACAAGGACACGTCGGGACTGCTGATAGTCGCAAAAACCGACGAAGCGCATCGCGGTCTTGCCGAACAGATAAAAACTCATTCGTTTAAGCGAGAGTACCGCGCCGTCGTGACGGGACACATGCCGCAGCGGTATGGAACGGTTAATCTGCCGCTCGGCAGGAGTAAGAACGACAGAAAAAAGCAGGCGGTCAACGGCTTGAATCCGCGTGACGCCGTGACACATTACGAAACGCTTTTAAGCTTTGACGGCTTCGATTACGTTCGTTTTACTCTTGAAACGGGACGGACGCATCAGATAAGAGTTCATGCAGCCTGCATCGGTCACCCCGTCGCGGGCGATACGGTCTACGGCGACGCAAAAAAAACATACGGACTTTCGGGTCAGTGTCTGCATGCCGCCGTAATAGGCTTCACTCATCCCGTTTCGCAGCAGTATCTTGAGTTCGGCACTCCGCTGCCGCCGTATTTTACGGAGTTCCTCCGCAGGCACGGTGTGACGGACACGGACATTGAGAATGCAGAACAACGCAAAAAAATGACATAAAAAAAGGAGAGTGCTTTTAATGGACAAAGCAGAGAAAAAACAGCTCAAAAAAATTGCCTGCAACGTGAGGAAAGGCGTTATCGAGGGCACATTTAATGCCAAGAGCGGACACCCCGGCGGTTCGCTTTCGATAGCGGATATTCTCACCTATCTCTACTTTAAGGAGATGAACATCGATCCCGCCGACCCGCATAAAGCGGACAGGGACAGGCTTGTTCTTTCAAAGGGTCACGCCGCACCTGCTCTGTATGCCGTGCTTGCGGAGAGAGGATATTTCCCGAAAGAGGATATCAGAACGCTCCGCAAATCGGATTCGTATCTCCAGGGACATCCCAATATGAATCACGTCCCCGGTGTCGACATGAGCACGGGTTCGCTCGGTCAGGGAATTTCAGCCGCTGCGGGTATGGCTCTCGCTTCAAAGCGCGGCGGAGACAAATTCAGAGTTTATACCGTTCTCGGCGACGGTGAAATAGAAGAAGGTCAGGTGTGGGAGGCTGCAATGTTCGCGGCGGCGAAGCATCTCGACTGCCTTACCGTCATAGTCGACAACAACGATCTTCAGATTGACGGTACCGTCGAGGAGGTAAATTCCCCCTATCCGATTCCCGAAAAATTCGCCGCGTTCGGCTTCAATACCGTTGAAATCTGCGGTCACTGCTTTGATGAGATAGAAAAAGCCGTCGAAGAAGCAAAGGCGACAAAGGACAAACCCACCGCAATCATTATGAAGACCGTAAAGGGCAAGGGCGTTTCGTTCATGGAGAACAAGGTCAACTGGCACGGCAGCGCCCCCAACAAAGAGCAGTACGACGAAGCAATGGCGGAGCTTGATGCTGCAATAGCATCGCTTGACGCGGAATAAGGAGGAGAGCAAAATGGCAGATATAATCAAAACGGCTACAAGAGACGCTTACGGTAAAGCACTTGTCGAGCTCGGCGAAAAGAACGAAAAACTCGTTGTGTTTGATGCTGACCTTGCGGCTGCCACCAAAACCGGGATGTTCAAAAAGGCATTCCCCGACCGCTTTATCGACTGCGGCATAGCCGAGGGCAATATGATGGGCGTTGCGGCAGGCATGGCAACTGCGGGTTACACCGTTTTTGCAAGCTCGTTTGCGATGTTCGCCGCCGGCAGAGCGTTCGAGCAGATAAGAAACACCATAGGATATCCTCACCTTAATGTTAAGATAGGCGCAACACACGCGGGGATTTCGGTCGGTGAAGACGGCGCGAGCCACCAGTGCTGTGAGGATATTGCACTTATGCGCACCGTTCCCGGCATGACGGTAATCAACCCTGCCGACGATGTTGAAGCAAGGCTTGCCGTTTTTGCGGCTGCGGAGCACGACGGTCCCGTTTATATGCGCTTCGGCCGTCTTGCGGTACCGAGAATATTTGACGGCAGCTACAAGTTCCAAATAGGAAAGGGTGTTTATCTCAACAAAGGTACGGACGTGACAATCATTGCGACCGGTCTTCTTGTCGAAAGAGCCATGCAGGCGGTTGAACTCCTCAAAAACGAGGGCATCAGTGCGTCGCTTATCAATATGGCTACGATTAAACCCATTGACCGTGAAATTATTATCGACGCTGCCAATACTACAGGCTGCATCGTGACCGCCGAAGAACATAATATTATCGGCGGACTCGGTTCGGCGGTAGCCGAGGTTGTTGCGGAGGAATGCCCCGTTCCCGTGCTTCGCGTAGGTGTTGAGGACACCTTCGGTAAATCGGGTCCCGCGCTCGAGCTGCTCGAAATTTTCGGACTCAACGCGCAGAACATCGTCGAAAAAGCAAAAAAAGCTATCACGCTTAAAAAATAAATCACTGAAAAGGACAGTAAAAACAATGAACAGTATTCTTGAACTTAAATTTGTCAAATATTTTATCGATACGTGCCATCAGTCATGGCTCAAGGGGTGGAACGAGAGAAACGGCGGCAACATGAGCTACAGAATGAAGCCGGAAGAAGTTGCCGAATGTGAAAGTTTTTTTTCGTATGACGCTCCCGAAAAGCCGATAGGTCTGTGTGTTCCCTCGCTTGCGGGCGAGTGCTTTATGGTAACGGGCAGCGGTAAATACTACAAAAACATTCTCCGTGAACCCGAAAATAACATCTGTATCGTTAAACTTGACGAAAAAGGCGAGAATTACAGAATTGTATGGGGACTTAACGAGGGCGGCGTGCCGACGAGCGAGCTGCCGACGCACCTGCTCAACCACGCAATTAAAAAGGATCTTACGAACGGCGAGTACCGCGTAATAATGCATGCTCACCCCGCAAATATCGTGGCACTTACATTTATTCTTCCGCTTGACGACAAGACCTTTACGAGAGAAATCTGGGAAATGATAACCGAGTGCCCGATAGTTTTTCCCGCAGGCATAGGCGTTCTTCCGTGGATGGTGTGCGGCAGTGCCGACATAGCGTATGCGACCGGCGAAAAAATTAAAAAGTACGACGCGGTCATTTGGGCGCATCACGGCATTTTCTGCGCGGGACCCGATTTCGACACGGCTTTCGGACTTATGGATACTATCGAAAAGTCGGCGGAAATGCTTGTTAAGGTGATGTCCTGCGGCGGCAAAAAACGCTGCATCACATCGGAACAGATTTTGGCACTCAGCGAGCCTTATAACGTCAATATAGACAAAACAATGCTTGAATAATTAACATTTCTGACGAAAATTCTTGTTGCTCTTGTAAATTGCCGCTCGGTATGGTAAAATTTCTGAAGAATATTTTATCAGGAGCAGTGACGGAACAATGGCAGCGTATTGTCCTAAATGCAATTATAAACTGAGGATTCGCGACTGGCGACCCGAATGCCCGAAGTGCGGCGTTAACGTTATGTACTACGGCAACGAGGAACGTTTGAGAAAAGAAGCCGATGCGGCGGAGTACCGTCACGCATTGACACAGCCGAAATATGACCGCCTTAAGTTTTCACTTATCGGTCACCCGTTGTCAATAGTCCGTTTGGTGCTCGGACTCCTGCCGATTGCGGCAATGATTGTGCCGTCGGGCAGGCTGAATTACACACTGCCGTTTGCGGAGCATTCCGTCACGGTCGACCTGATTTCGGTCGTTAAATTTATAATTGACAAGGGTTTGGATTTTGATCTTCTCAAAGCTCTTTGCGGCACCGAGCTGCTCGGTTCGGCAATGATTTGCTGGGCGATTGCCCTGATAGGCATGCTCGGTGTGGCGGTTATAAGCCTTATAGGCTGGCTGATGCTGACTCTTTCATGTTCGCCGAAAGGTTTCCGACGCAATATTGCTTTCCCCTTGACAGGTGCGGTGCTTGCCACCGTGAGCTTTTCCGCATATGCCGTCATGGTTTCAAAGCTTAATGCTGCCGTGCCCGATGTTTTTCACGGGACGGTGATGCCGTGGGCGTACATACTTGTAATTGCGCTCTATGCCGCAATGATTGCTGTAAACGTCATTTATAAGAAAAAGAACATTCAGGTCAAGTATAAGGACGTATCGGAGCTTCTTATTCCGTATAACGAGCGCCCGTCAACGCTTGCAAAGAAAAAGGCGGAAGCGTCAGCCGCAGCCGCGAAATAAAACAGCGGGCGTTTGTAAAAAAGTATTGCCGACGTATTTGAAACGATGCGTCGGCTTTTTCAGTGAGGTATGACGGTTTTTTATTATGGAAACAGACAATTTATACGGCTTCGTGTGTCCCGTGTGCGGTTCTTTGCTGAAAAATTCAGGCGCGGCTTTTGTGTGTGCCGGCGGTCATTCGTTTGATATTGCAAAAGAGGGTTATGTCAACCTGCTTATCGGCAGCAAATCGGGCGCGCTGACAGGCGACAGTGCAGATATGGCACGGTGCCGCCGTGCGTTTTTGTCAAAGGGATATTTTGACGCACTGTCAAGCGAACTGTGCAGAACAGTCGAAAAATACGGTGTAGCGGAGCATGTTCTTGACATATGCTGCGGAGAGGGGCACTACTCGTCTTTTTTCAAGAACCGATTTCCGAAGTCAAATGTGCTCGGCTTCGATCTTTCGCGCGAAATGGTGAAACGCGCCGCAAGGCAGAACAGAACGGTAGGCTATGCCGTTGCAAACATGACATCGATTCCCGTTGCCGACGGTACGGTTGACTGCGCTTTTCACTTGTTTGCTCCGTTTTGCAAAACCGAATTTGCGCGCATTCTGTCTGAGAAGGGTATACTTATAAGCGCCGTCGCCGGTGCGGAGCATTTGTTTGAACTCAAGGAGCTTTTGTATGAAAATCCCTATTTGAATGACGTGCGCGACCCGTCTGAGGGCAGCATGGAAATTATTGAGGAATACGATGTCAAGGATAAAATATGTCTGAGCACAGGCGAGGATATACGAATGCTGTTTAATATGACTCCGTATTGCTGTCATACTCCGCCGTCGGGGATTGAAAGGCTTGCCGCTGCGGACAGGCTGAACGTTTCGCTCTGTTTCAGGATTTTCGTTTTCAAAAAGATTTTTTAATCCGAAAGGCGTTCCGCTTTTACAAAAGATTAAGGTTATGAACATTTGAAAACTTGCTTCAACTGTTTTATATACACAAAAAGAGCTTTCCGTGTGCGGCTTTTGCGCCGTATATAAAAAGCTTAACAAAGGAAAGGTGAAAAATAAATGCCTATATCATTTGACGAATCAAAAAAAATCTTTAAGCTTGATACGCCGACATCATCATATGTGTTTAAGATTTATGACGAAAACTATCTCATACATCTTTATTACGGCGCATATGTGCCCGATATTGAGTTTGACGGTTACGAGAGACGGTACATGTACGCGTCGTTCAGCGCATCAAACCCGCACCTTGCGCATACTGCGTTTTCGGCTGACGTATACCCGATGGAGATCGGCTGCAACGGCTGCGGAGATATGAGAATTTCCGCTTTGCAGATAAGAAATGCCGACGGCAACGCATCTACCGATGTCCGTTATGTTTCGCATAAAATTTATCCCGGCAAGCCTGCATTGCCCGGACTGCCCGCGCTTTACGCCAACGATGACGGCGACTGCACAACGCTTGAGGTCGTCACTCTCGACAAGGTAACGGGTGCCGAAGTAACGCTCATTTATACGGTTTTTGAAAAGCTCTCGGCTATGACGCGCTCGGTCGTCGTAAAGAATACGTCCGACAAAACCTTTGAAATAGAAAAGGTGATGAGCTTCTGCCTTGATACGGTCAGCAGCGATTATGACCTTATTACGCTTTACGGCAGACATTGCAGCGAACGCAATTTCGAAAGACGTCCGCTTGCTCACGGCTATCAGGGTGTAGGCAGCCGCAGGGGTACGTCCTCGGCACAGCAGAACCCCTTTATGGCTCTGATTTCGCATGACGGCACGGAGGATTTCGGTGATGCCTACGGCTTCAACCTTGTCTATTCCTGTAATCATCTTTGCGAAATCGAGGTTGACTTTAACAACTGCGCCCGCGTTATGATGGGTATAAATCCGACCGATTTCGGTTGGATGCTTGCTCCCGGCGAGAGCTTTTATTCGCCCGAAGCCGTTCTTGTCTATTCAAATGAAGGACTCGGCGGCATGAGCCGTACCTTCCACCGTCTTTACAATAATAATCTTGTTCGCGGAAAGTGGAAACATCTCAAGCGTCCTCTCCTTGTCAACAACTGGGAAGGCACGGGCATGAACTTCGATGACAAAAAGCTCTACGACATTGCAAAATGGGCAAAGGACACGGGACTTGAAATGCTCGTTATGGATGACGGTTGGTTCGGACACCGTGATGACGACCGCTCCTCACTCGGCGACTGGTTTGTCGATTCAAAGAAGTTTTCGAACGGCATGACCGCATTTATCGACAGCGTTAAAGACCTCGGTCTTATGTTCGGCATCTGGTACGAACCCGAAATGATATCTCCCGATTCGGATATATACAGAAAACACCCCGACTGGTGCATTCATGTTCCCAACCGCGACCGCAGCGTCGGCAGATGGCAGTACGTAATGGACATGACGCGTGAGGACGTGAGAGATTATCTGTTCAACATAATGAGCGATATTCTCGGAAACAATGCGATTGACTACATCAAGTGGGACTTCAACCGCAACATCACGGAGGCGGGTTCCGCGCTTCTTCCGCCCGAAAGACAGAAGGAATTTTTCCACCGTTTTATTCTCGGCACATACGATCTGATGGACAGAATCACGAAAGCGTTCCCGCATCTGCTGTTTGAAAACTGCTCGGGCGGCGGCGGAAGATACGACCCCGGAATGATGTATTACTCCCCGCAGATATGGTGCTCCGACAACACCGACGCGCTGTCAAGACTGGATATTCAGTTCGGCTCGTCCGTTTGCTATCCCGCGTCCGTTCAGAGCGCACACGTTTCCGCAAGCAGACGCACAGGCTACGAAACAAAGCGCAACGTCGCAATGTGGGGCTCGTTCGGTTACGAGCTTGACCCTGCAAAGATAAGCGAGGAGGCACGCGAAGAAATCCGCGGTCAGATTGACGATTATCATAAATATTACGACCTTATTCACTACGGTGACCTTTACCGTCTCATTACCCCGTGGGACAATCCCTATAAGTGCGCGTGGGAATTCGTTAACGAAGAAAAGACGCAGGCAATGCTGACCCTTGTCGTTAAATTCGCAAGGACTGAGCGGAATTTCGTTATCAAGCTCAAGGGACTTGACCCCGCCAAAAAATACGTGTGCGACTTTGACGGAAAGGTTCGCTCGGGCGCACTGCTTATGAATGCGGGTATCAATTTCCACGATATCTGCACGAATGACGGCAGCAGCGTTGTAATGCACTTTGACGAAGTGAAGTAACAGCAGAATAAAACAAGAAAGCAAAACAGTATCGGAATAAAACAAGACGGAGATTTCGGTTTGAGCCGAAGTCCCCGTCTTGTTTGATGCTTTTTCGTTTTTATCGGTTCGAAACAGAGTTTTTATTCCACCGATTTGAGCGACGAAACCATGTCGATTTTCTTTATCTTTTTGCGAAGCAAAAGGCTTACCGACACAATGAACAGTACCGTCAGTCCGCACGCGATGAGATAGCTGTGCGGGCTTATCGTCTGTCCGTACATTACCGCGTCGATAGACGTGTATGTTATCAGCAGTTTGTGCAGCATAATGCCGAGCGCAGTGCCGAGAATAAGACCGAATAAAGACAGAACGGTATTTTCACGGTAAATGTACGCGTTCATTTCCTTGTCGGTGAAACCGAGCACCTTGAGTGTCGCAAGCTCTCGGTTGCGTTCTATGATGTTGATGTTTGAGAGGTTGTAGAGAACGACAAAAGCCAATACCGTTGCCGAAACGGTAAACAGTGCGATGACCCACGAGAGAGCGTCTGTTATACGGCTGATTCCCTCCGTTGTGTCGGCGGTGTAGGCGAGGGCGGTCACTCCGTCCGTGAGCACCATGTCCGAAGCAAGGCGTCCCTTTGTGCTTGCGAGTGTGTCCGCATCGTCCGAAAGAATACTGTCGGAGAGCAGTCCTATCGCGTAAAGGTATTCCGGTGCGTGCGAGGTTGCCGCTTTGTATACGTTCTCGGTCATGTAGATGTAGTGGAAAGTGTAGTTTTCTGCTATCGCGCTTACGGTGACACTGTAGACATTTCCGTCGGAATCGGAGAAATTTATCGCATCTCCCGGCTCGACGTTTGCCGTTTTTGCAAGCTTTTCGGTAATCACGGCGCCCGAATCGTCAAGAGTCAGCTGTTCGCCCGTGCGTCTGTTTCTCAGATTTATAAAGTTGGGCAGTTCCGTCGGGTCTTCGGGTACGAAAACATAAACATCGGTCTTTTTTTCGGTGTCGGTACCGAAGCCTTCCATTGATTTCATTGCGATGAGCGCAAGGTCCTTTATGCGCGAATCCGAAGCGACCGCATTAAACGATGCCGTGTGCGTGCCTGTGGTCTGAGCATTGTCAAAAGCCAGCTGGAAGTCGTATTTTGATATAGCATTTTCGCCGTACTGTTTTGTGAGGATTGCCGAAACGGAATCAAACATGCCGAGGCTTGCAAGAATCAGCGCGCAGCAGCCTGCAATGCCGAACACAGTCATGAGAAAACGCGGTTTGTATCTGAACAGGTTGCGCGCCGTGAATTTTGAGGAAAAGCTCAGCTTTTTCCAGACGGCAGTGATTTTTTCAAGAAATATGCGTTTGCCGTTTTTCGGTGTTTTCGGACGCATCAGCACGCTCGGCGCAAGCTTAAGCTCCTTTGCGAGAACGGCAGCGGTTGAAACCGTGGTGCATAAAACCGAAATCAGAAAGCAGACGAGAACGTCGAGCCACGGCACCTTGTAGATGAGCTGCGGCATAGTGTACATTATGCTGTACGCGGAATTGATTGCAAACGGAAACAGGAATATTGCAGTCGAAACACCTAAAATCGTGCCGAAAACACACGCGCTGAGCGAATATGCGATATATTTAAGCATTATTGCACCGGCGGTGTAGCCGAGAGCCTTGTATGTGCCGAGAAGCACGCGTTCCTCGTCGACAAGACGCGTCATTGTGGTAAGACAGACGAGCACGGCTATAAGGAAAAAGAATACCGGGAAAATATTTGAGAGTGCGGAAATGTTCGTCACCGACTGCCCGTAGCTTGAATATCCCGGTGTTGCCGAACGGTCATAAACCGTCCATTTCACATCGTCGAGCTTTGCATACAGTTCTTTTGCGGAATTAAGCTCCGCTCTTGCGGCAGCAAGCGATGCGGTAAGAAGCGAGTCCGCCTCCGCGCGTTTTTTCTTCGCTTCTTCGAGATTTGCGGGGGCTGACTGCACCTGCTGCGTCAGCTCCTTGAGCTTTGACTGCTCCTGTATTTTCTGTATCTGAAGCTGCAATTCGCCGCTTTGGATCGAAATACCTTTTTGGGTAAGCTCGTCCTTGTAGTTTGCAAGCTCCGTTGCAGCGTTGTCAAGCTGCTTTTTTGTGGTCGCGCTGTCGGCAGATGCCTGTTCGAGAGCGGTTTTCATCGTTTCAAGCTTTGCCGCAAGAGTGTCGAGCAGTGCTTTTTTCTCTTTTATCTGTTTTTCCTGATCCGCAAGCTTTTGTTTTTGCTGCTCGATATACGGCTCGACATTGGCAATTATCTCCATTGCGAGTCCCTGCGTGGTAAGTGACTTTATTGCAGTGTAAAGCTCGGGGTAGGTCGTCTGCATCATAGTGATTATTGCCTGTACCTGCTCCTGTGAGCTTGCGGAAACATTTTTGTCCTGAATCGACTGCAGGACGTTGTCGGCAGCACTTATGAGTGAATTTGTTGCACTTATTGCGGTGTTCAGCGTATTTACCTGCTGCTGTGCCG
Organism: Bacteroidaceae bacterium; assembly: GCA_963620305.1. Classification (GTDB taxonomy): domain Bacteria; phylum Bacillota; class Clostridia; order Oscillospirales; family Acutalibacteraceae; genus RUG806. The sequence continues at coordinate 11,463 of CAVFAD010000011.1, forward strand.
AGGTGCATTCCGCATAGAGCTTATCGTACTGCTCCTGTTTTTCGGACAGCGTTTTTACACTTTCGTCATACTGCTCTTTGTTTTTTTGCCACTGTTCATATTTGCTGCGGTAATCTTCGAGAGCCGAGTCAAGCTGTGCGGAATTGTTGTCCAGTGTATTTTCCGCATCGGAGAATTTTTCGTCATATTCCGCCTGTGCTTCGGCAAGCAGCTGCTCGCCGTTATCCACGAGCTGCTGCAGTGTTTCGATAGTACTGTCAAGCTCCTTCATTTCGGCGGTGGCATTTGACGATTTTTCGGTTATCGTTTTTTCTCCGTCCTCTATCTGCTTGAGCAGCTGCGGACGGAGAACGGTAATGCGCTGCTTTACCTGCGTGTCGGAGAGGGAGCTTACCGCGCCGACGTACGGTGAAATGAAGCTGTAATATTCATCGGAAAACGGCTCATAGGCGTCGCTGCCCTCGACTTTTGCGTAGATTTCGGTGTAGTAATCCGTCGAAAACGCTTCGTCGGGAATCAGTATGAACGTTCCTATTTTTCCGCTGCCGATGTTCGTGTTTCCGCGTTCAAAGGAGATATAGTACGGTGAGCTGATTATTCCCACTATCGTAAATTCCGATACCGATAAGCCTGTCGGCGTGTCTCCGCCGGCTTTTTCGAGCGTTATTTTGCTGCCTACCGTAAAGACGTCGGGTGTTGACAGCTCGCTTGCGTCAACAAGACATTCGCCTGCGGACGACGGGTATTTGCCGTCGATAAGACGCACCCTGTTTATGTAGTTGCCGTCGTCGACACCGTTTAAGAAATTTGCGATATCGGCAGGCGAGATACCGTAGGCTCGCGTACTTATCTGAGTGCCGTCGATATCGGCGACCGTCTCGCCGTTTACTCTCACGAGCGCATCTACGAATTTTTCACCCTTGACGTACTCTATGCCGTCAAGCTTTTTTATTGCCGTAATATCGTCGTCGCTCAGTCCCGCAGAGGATTGGACGCGAATATCCATGAGGTTGTATTCCGAGAAATATTCCTTTGCCGTTGCAAACATGTCCGGGGCGGTTGCTTTTATGCCGGCAAAAAATGCAGTACCGAGAGCCACTATGAGAAGAATTGATATGTAGCGGCTGAAGCTTTTCTTTACGGTTCGGAGCGTATCCATGAAAAGCATTTTTGTCAATTCGGTCTCCTCCTTACCATTCGAGCCGCTCGACGGACAGCGGATTGTCGTTGACTGCTATTCGCCGCACCCGTCCGTTTTTTATGGTTATAACTCTGTCCGCCATCGGAGTCAGAGCCGTGTTGTGCGTGATGATTACTACCGTCATGCCGGTGTCGCGGCAGGTGTCCTGAAGCAGCGACAGTATCTGCTTGCCCGTGGCGTAGTCGAGCGCGCCCGTCGGTTCGTCGCAAAGCAGAAGCTTCGGATTTTTTGCAAGCGCACGGGCGATCGAAACACGCTGCTGCTCACCGCCCGAAAGCTGTGCGGGAAAATTGTTCATTCTGTCGCCGAGTCCGACCCGCTCAAGCACCTTGTCGGGACTCAGAGCTTTATTGCTTATCTGTGTTGCAAGCTCTACGTTTTCGAGCGCGGTGAGGTTCGGCACAAGGTTGTAAAACTGAAAAACGAATCCGACATCATGCCGTCTGTACAGCGCGGTGCGTTTTTCGCCGAAGCTGTTTATCAGCTCACCGCCGACGCGTACTTTGCCGTCGTCGCAGCTGTCGATGCCGCCGAGGATGTTCAGCACGGTGGTCTTGCCTGCGCCGGACGGTCCGACTATCATGCAAAGTTCGCCCTGTTCAACGGAAAACGATACTCCGTCAAGTGCATTTATCGTCACTTCACCCATTTTGTATTTTTTGTAAACCGACGAAAGCTCAATAAAACTCATTGAAAAATACCACCTTGCGCGGAAAAGTACGTCCGGCGCATTCTGAGCCGAATACCGAAGCGGACATCCCCATAATAAATCTATTATATAATATTGCCGCAGTCGCGTCAATCGAAAAATGTCGAAAATAATGCCGCTGCGGATTTATTCTTCAAACGGCAAAGCGCAATGTAAAATTATTCACAAAAAGAGAATAAATAACCGCTCTGCAAATAAGCGGAAGCTTGACAACATATTTCTTTAATAATATAATGTAATTCAACTGTCCGCATCTGCGGAAAACAACAAAAGAAACGGAGCTGCTTATATGAGCGTTGAAAGAATTCCTTTCGGAGCAATGCCCGACGGGAGAGAAGTTTACAAATATATCATAACGAATAACAATGAGTACAGCGCACACATTCTTACGCTCGGCGCAACACTCAATTCCTTTTTTGCCGAGGACAGAAACGGAGAAATGCGTGATGTTCTGCTCGGTTTTGATTCTGTTGACGATTATCTGAAGCTGTCCGATTATCAGGGCGCGACCGTCGGTCCCGTCGCAAACCGCATAGGCGGAGCCGCGTTTGATATCGGCTCGAAGCATTATGAGCTTGTCGCAAACGAAAACGACGTTACATGCCTCCATTCGGGCGGCGAATTCAGTTTTGCGCTTTGGAACGCAATAGTTGTCGATTCCGATGCCGTCGAGTTTTCTTACGTAAGTCCCGATGGTCAGGGCGGCTTTCCCGGAGAAATGACCGTAAAGGTCATTTTCAGCTTGAAAGACGATAATAGACTTACGATAAAATATGAGGCTGTCAGCGACCGCGATACCTTCATCAATTTAACAAATCATGCTTATTTTAACCTTAAAGGGTACGGCTGCGGTACGGTGCTCGACCATGCCGTGCGTATACACGCACAAGGGTATACGCCTGTCGACGAAAAGAGCATTCCCTACGGCAGAATCGATTCGGTCGAGGGTACTCCGTTCGATTTCAGACAGCCGGTTTTGATAGGCGAGCACATTGACGACGATAATGAACAGCTCGGATTTACGGGCGGCTTTGACCACAATTTCTGTGTGGACGGAGACGCGGGTGAGCTGCGTCCCTGCGCCGAAGCGTTCTGTGCCGAGAGCGGCATCAAAATGAATGTTTATACAACCGCGCCCGGCGTTCAGTTTTATGCGGGCAACTTTCTCGGCGGTACGGCGGGTAAAAAAGGCGTTCCCATGGAAAAGCGCAGCGGCTTTTGCC
>CAVFAD010000011.1:14605-33200 GCA_963620305.1 Bacteroidaceae bacterium
GTATTATCCCGATACACCGAACAAACCCGATTTTCCGCAGTGCCTTTTTGCGGCAGGTGAAAAATACGTGTCCGAAACGGTCTATGAATTTCGGACGGCTGACGGTTTCGACGGAGAATGAGCTGTGTTCTGCGGCGGTTTTGCATACGGAAACGCACATTTTACGCATGAAGAATTTACCGCCGCATATGCAGAACTTACCGCCGTGCGCCTATTGACAAGTTGCCGTTTTTGCTATATGATTATATAGATATTTGTTTTTTACTCATTTTTGTTTTTTTCTCTTTTGATTTGGCACTACGCTTCAGTATTTACGCTTCGCTTTCGGTTGGGAGGCTAAACCGTGAAAAGACGTTCCGTTTACAGCTTAATATCGGTTTTTGTGCTGATAATTGCGGTAGTAACGGCACCTGTTGCCGACGCAGTCATGCTCACATTTGAAACCCAAGGCAGCTATGACGCTCCCGACAGCGCATGGCTTACGGATGTTGTTATCAACGAGGATACAGCCACCGTTTCGGGACTCGTCCGACGCGCGCATTATTCAGCCGAACCCGACTATCCGTATTCCGAAACACCCGAAAGCTTCAAGAGCGATGTTGCTTACTACTCAAAGATTTATTCGCTGAACAGCGATATGGTAAAGGCGGGGTATGTCTACCTCTTTGACCTTCTTAACCAAAACTCAAATCTCATTGCGGCAAATGTCTCCGACGGTGCCGTCAGGGATTATCTTGAGGGCATAGGTATCGTTTATCCGTCCGAGGTCGGCACCGAAGAGCTTGTCATGGCGCGTGCGCTCTATATGGCAATGATAACCGGCTCTTATGCGGGAATTTCGCCCGACGGAAAGAGTCTTGACGAAATGCTGATAGGGTATGTGAGTACCTTTTCGGGTATCGACACTGCGTCGGTTCGGAAATGGATGCCCGCGAACAGCGTGCTTTCGCTTGACGAATACATTCTTGCCGCGTCAAAGCTTACGCTGTGGTCAAACGGCTATAATGTCGATGCCGAAACCGATTCCGATGAGGTTTTCCGTCTTATTGCCGTCATGGCTCTTGAAAAAATGGGAATCTCTACCGACAGAAACGCTTCGGCAGAGGATTTGAAGACTGTTTACACGGCGGTTCTTCTCGGCAAAAAATACGGTGTTTCTCTCAACAGTGACAGGCTTGCCGCCGCTCTTGAAAAGGGCGACGAGGCGGTTGCATTTTATATTCTTCAGGCTGTCGGCAGTCAAAACGGACTGTCGATTCGCTCCGACAACTGCTCTTATGAAGAGGCTTTTGAGCTTGTAGCCGAAAACACGGATGCATTCGCGCTCGAAGATGACGAATTTTATGCCGATATTTATGAGTACAACGTGTACCTTACCGCAAAACGTTCGTCCGTGTGGCTGATGCCGAAATCGTATTCGGGCAGTCTCGATGACTGTATAGTAGAGATAGTCTCCGACGGAGTCACGCTGCGTGACAACTATTACAACGAAATAGAGCTTAACTCCTCTCTCGAAATTCAAACGGTCAAGGTGCGGGTGTCCTGCACCGAACGGGGAAAAACCTCGACCTGTACATACACCTTTAACTTCTATCAGAGTGAAAACGAGCCTGAAACGGATAAAATACCTACGGCTGACGACATTGCGGGACTTATAACGTCCGATTCAATTATCGGCGGGATATTTTCGTCAATGGGAATAAACAGGAATCTCGGCTCTGCGGTCGATGAGCTGCTTGTGTCTGTTCCCTCTGCGGTAAAAAGCGTTATTTCCTTTATTTCGCCCACTTTCGGTGACGACGGTGCTGTGTCGGATTCCGCAGGGACGGCAGATGACAGCTCGCATGAGGAAAAAGAGATAGTGTGTAAGGCTATTCTTGATAAGATAGGCTCCGTGGTGGATGTTGACATAAAGGGAATTGACGGGTTAAAGCTTGCGGACAGTGCCGTTTCGGGCGGTATCACGGACTTTGTTTCTTTCGGAAAATGATATCCGGCGGATATAAGAGGTATCTGGAAAACAGGAGGGCAAAATGAACGAAAAAATAATGATCGTTGATGACGATGAAAATATATGCGAACTGCTGCGCCTTTATCTTACAAAAGAGGGTTACACCACAGTTATCGTAAACGACGGACTTACCGCAGTTGATACGGTCGCATCCGCTAAACCTGCACTTGTGCTGCTTGATATCATGCTGCCGAAGCTCGACGGTTGGCAGGTTTGCAGAAAGATACGTCAAAACAGCGATGTTCCGATAATAATGATCTCCGCAAAGGGCGAGACGTTTGATAAAATTCTCGGTCTTGAGCTCGGTGCGGACGACTACGTCGTAAAACCGTTTGAGGCAAAAGAGGTCGTGGCAAGAATTAAAGCCGTGCTCAGACGGTCGGCTGCGCCCGCGTCCGAAATGCCGAAAGAGGTCAACTACGAAAATCTCTCCATTAACATAACGAATTATGAAATGAAAGTAAGAGGTGTCCATGTGGACGCGCCGCCCAAGGAACTGGAGCTTATTTTTCATCTTGCAAGCAATCCGAACCGCGTTTTTACACGCGATCAGCTGCTTGATGAGGTGTGGGGCTTTGATTATTACGGTGATTCGCGCACCGTCGATGTCCATGTTAAGCGTCTCAGAGAAAAGCTTGAGGGCGTTTCCGATAAGTGGGAGCTTAAAACCGTGTGGAGCGTCGGATATAAGTTTGAAACGCACTGATCCGTGCTCGATATTCGGCTTTTGCCGCAAAGGACGTTTTTTCGCACCGTCCGAACGGACGGACTCGAGGCACGCCGACGGTTTTGAAAACCGAAAACGGCAGATAATACAAGTAATACAATATACATAAAGTGAGCAGGAAATGAGAATACTCAAAAGACGCTCCGAAGGGAGTATGTTTAAACGGCAGTTTACCCTGATGACCGCAACGATGCTGCTGTGTATTTTGGCGGCGGGTTTCTCGCTGATGTTCTTCTTCGTGAATTTTTGGAAAAACGACAGGCTCACTTCTCTTGCGGATGACGCTCTGAGCCTTGCACAGAGCGTTGATTTTTTTTACGCCGAGCACAATGACGAGATTTCCTCCGACAGCGTGAAAGCGATAATTTCGGATGTCTTTTCTTCTTCGCACGGTTCCGACGGCGCGGCTGCATTTATAACCGATACTGACGGAAAGATTCTTGTTTGCAGCGACGGCAGCGGTTCGGCGGAGAGCTGTCCCGCACACGGCACACTGCCGTTTCCGGCGAATATTTTGGAGCAATGCCGCGAAACCGATACAACGTATACGTTTGACGAAGTGGTGCAGGGGTTCGGCGACGAGAATACGACATATCTCTGTGCGGTTGTTCCGTTCTCGATTCGAACAGATGAAGTGTATTATTCCGTTTGTATGCAGTCGCTTATAAGCGCATACCTGCCGTATACCACGGAATTTGTCAGAATGATAATACTCACGGGTCTTATTGCGGTGCTTATTTCATTCCTTGCGTCGCTCGCCGTGTCGCTTCGAATGGTAAAGCCGATAAAAAAGATAACGGCGGTAACGCATAAATACGGCGAGGGAAATTTTTCCGAGCGTATCAGTGAGCTTGACACGTACAGTGAGCTTGCCGAGCTTGCAGAAGCATTCAATTCAATGGCGGACAATCTTGCCGTGACGGAGCAGTCGCGAAGCAATTTCGTCGCAAACGTGTCGCATGAACTGAAAACGCCGATGACGATTATCAGCGGTTTTGTCGACGGTATGCTTGACGGGACCGTGCCCGAGGAGGAAAGAAACAAATATCTCAAAATCGTGTCCGACGAGGTCAAAAGACTGTCGCGGCTTGTAGTGGCAATGCTCAATATGTCAAAAATCGAAGCAGGAAAACTGACGCCGACTCTCTCAGACGTCAATCTTGCCGAACTTATCTGCCGCACGGTAATAGGCTTTGAAAAGGTCGTTACGGACAGAAGAATACGTGTAGTGGGACTCGATTCTCTTGAATCGGTAACGGCTGCGGTCGACGGCACGCTTATAACACAGGTCGTTTACAATCTCTTTGACAATGCGGTGAAATTTACACCCGACGGCGGCACCGTCACGCTTTCGCTCGGCTCCGATAAAAAAAATGCCGTTATAAAGATACGCAACAGCGGCAAAGGAATTTCCGCAGAGGAGCAAACGCTCGTTTTTGACAGATTCTACAAGGTCGACAAATCGCGCGGACTCGATTCCAAAAGCTTCGGCATGGGATTATATATAGTAAAAAGTATAATCGAGCTTCATCACGGCACCATAAGCATAAACAGCGAGCTTAACGATTATACGGAATTCGTTATCAAGCTGCCGCTGCAAAGCGGCTGAGCTGCGAAAAAACTTTTACTTAGGTAAAATTTTAATGCTTGTTTAAATAGAAAGCTTTACCATACAGCCATAAGCTGACGGGCGGCTCGTCAGCTCAACAAAAGAATAACGTGAAAGGAACGAAAAACCATGAACGATTACGATAACAACTACGGCAGCGAAAACGCAAACGGCAAAGCGGAAGAAACTGCGGCTCCCGAAAACGGTGCCGAAAACAAAGAAAACGCATCGGTTCAGGATGCATCGCCGGGAACAAAAGCCGACAGCACCGAAAATACAAGCGGCTCAAACGGTGCGGCTTCGAACGGCTACACTTCTTATTCCGATGTCGGCGGCGCACAGAACAATTCGCAGAATAACGGTTACCCTTACGGCGCACAGAACAACGCACAAAATAACGTACAGAATAACGGTTACCCCTACGGTGCGCAGAATAATGCGCAGAACAACACACAGAACAACGGCTATCCCTACGGCGCACAGAGCGGCGGCGCGTATAACGGCGGCTATTCGCAGCAGGGAAATCCGTATCCCTATTCGAACGGCGCAAACAGAAACGGCGGCTATGCTTATCCCCCGCAGGACGGCGGCAGCAGGAAATCCTCCAAAAAAGGAAAAACCGTATTTATCGTTATAGTCGCGCTGCTGTTTGTCGGAGCGGTTGCGGGACTTATATCAACGTTTTTCGGTGACGGACCGAGCACGTCCGGCGAAGACACTACGAACAAGGGTATTGAAAATGTCGATGAGTTAAGCTCCGCTTCAACTCCGGTAAAAACCGATACGGATGTTTCCGAAGGCTCGATTTTGTCGGCGTCGTCGGTATTTGCCAAAGTCAAAAATTCCTCGGTCGGCATTCTTGTCTATAACGGTTCATCGCTTTCCTCCGAAGGCTCCGGCGTTATCTTTACGGAGGATACCGACGGAAAATATACCTACATTATAACCTGCGCTCACGTAATTTCGGACAGCGGCGTTTCGGTAATGGTACAGCTTGCCGACGAAAAGGAATACAAGGCCGAGGTTGTAGGCTACGACACGGTTACCGATATCGGTGTTCTTCGCATTGAGGCAAGCGGACTTCAAAAAGCGGAAATAGGTGATTCCTCCGCACTTGTTGTCGGCGAAACGGTATACGCGATAGGCAACCCCGGCGGTGTTGAGTTCGCAAATTCCTTTACGAACGGCATGGTATCTGCTATCGACCGCCCCGTAAGCTCCTCCGCAACGGGTTATACAATGGAATGCATTCAGCATACTGCAGCCATAAACCCCGGCAATTCGGGCGGCGCGCTCGTAAACGAATACGGTCAGGTCATCGGCATAAACTCGATGAAAATAGTTTCGGATGAATACGAGGGCATGGGATTTGCCGTTCCGTCGTCCGTGTTCGTCAAAGTCGTAAACGAAATCATCGCAAACGGCTACGTTACCAACCGTCCCAAGCTCGGCATCACATATATCCCCGCTTCAAGTCAGCAGACCTATGCAATGTATGCCGCAATAAAGGGACTGCCCTCCGGTACCATAATCATCTACTCGATTTCCGACGACAGCTCATTTAAGGGCACCGACGCTCAAAAGGGCGATATGATAATTGCGGTCAACGGCGAACCTCTCGAAACGACCTCGACGCTTTCGGAGATAGTCGAAAAATCGAATGTCGGCGACAAGCTTACGCTTACGCTTGTCCGTCTCGACGTGCAGAACAACTATTCCGCAAAGGAATTTGACGTGACCGTAACGCTCGTGGAAAACAGAGGCAACACATATGCTTCCTCCGACGAGGAAACCGCATCTCAGAGCAGCGATATCTTCGGCGGCAACGGCGGCTCGGATTCTTCCGATGCTTACGATTATTTCAAGGATTATTTTGACCGCTATTTCGGCGGCAACGGCGGCAGATAACCGTTTTGCAAACAAATAAAAGTATCACGGCTGTGCGGCTTCGGTATTTTTGCCGATGCCGTGCAGCCGCTTGATTTTTGTGTGCGGAAATGTTAAACTGTAAAAAAACGGAAAGCGGCGGTCGAATGAATTATTTGTCGGATACGGAAATAGCGCAAAATCATAAAATGCTCCCGATAACCGATGTGGCAAGGACAGCGGGAATCGACGAAAAATATCTTGAGCCTTACGGACGATTTAAGGCAAAGGTTTCGCCCGAATATGCCGTGAATAACGGCAGAAAAAACGGAAAGCTTATACTTGTTACGGCAATAACGCCCACTCCCGCAGGCGAGGGCAAGACCACCACCTCGGTCGGACTTGCCGACGGACTGCGCAGAATAGGCAAAAACGCGGTGTGCGCTCTCCGCGAGCCATCGCTCGGTCCGGTGTTCGGAATAAAGGGCGGCGCGGCAGGCGGCGGATATGCGCAGGTCGTTCCGATGGATGACATAAATTTGCATTTTACGGGCGATTTTCACGCGATAGGCGCGGCAAACAATCTGCTCGCGGCAATGCTTGACAATCATATTCAGCAGGGAAATTCGCTCAATATCGACCCGCGCAAAATAACGTGGAAGCGCGCCGTCGACATGAATGACCGCCAGCTGCGCAATATTGTTGACGGCTTGGGCGGCAAGGCGAACGGAACGCCGCGTGAGGATGGCTTCGATATAACCGTCGCAAGCGAGATAATGGCGGTTTTCTGTCTTTCCGAGGATATTTCCGACCTGAAAAAGCGGCTGTCGCGAATTGTTGTGGGGTATACCTACGATGACAGTCCCGTTACCGCCGCCGACCTTAAAGCCGTCGGCGCGATGACCGCGTTGCTCAGGGATGCGATAAAGCCGAATCTCGTGCAGACCTTGGAGGGAACGCCCGCTTTTGTCCACGGCGGTCCCTTCGCGAATATCGCTCACGGCTGCAATTCCGTTGCGGCGACGCGTCTTGCACTGAAAACAGCCGATTATACCGTTACCGAGGCAGGCTTCGGCGCGGATCTCGGCGCGGAGAAGTTCCTCGATATCAAGTGCCGTCTTGCGGGACTTGTTCCCGACGCGGCGGTTGTCGTTGCCACCGTCAGAGCACTTAAGATGCACGGCGGACTTGCAAAAAACGAGCTTTCAAACGAGAATACCGACGCGCTCGGCGCGGGTATCCCAAATCTGCTGCGCCATGTTTCGAATATGAAAGACGTGTACGGACTTCCGTGTGTCGTAGCCTTGAACAGATTCCCGACCGACACCGACCGTGAAATTGAATTTGTAGAAAAAAGATGCGCCGAGCTCGGCGTTAAAACGGTGCTGTCGACGGTATGGGCGGACGGCGGCAGGGGCGGCGAAGCCCTTGCGAGAGAGGTCGTGCGTCTTTGCGAGGAGGAAAAAGGCGATTTTCGTTTTGCGTACGAACTTGACGGCAGCATCGAAGAAAAAACTGAAACGGTGGTAAGACGCATTTACGGCGGACGCGGGATAGCCGTAACACCGCAGGCGAAAAAGCAGATTGACCGTCTGACTTCTCTCGGCTTTGCGTCTCTGCCCGTGTGCATTGCCAAAACGCAGTACAGCTTTTCGGACGACCCGACAAAGCTCGGTGCGCCGAAGGACTTCACCGTGACCGTGAAAAACGTCAAGGTGTCTGCGGGCGCGGGTTTTATCGTCGTGCTTACGGGCGACATTATGACCATGCCCGGACTGCCGAAGCACCCTGCGGCGGAAAATATCGATGTGGATGCCGACGGCAGAATATCGGGACTGTTTTGAGTAAATACAGCGGGCGGGAAGGTCGGTTTTTTCTGCGTTGTTTTTCGTAAAACGACCGCTTTTTCCGTCCCGCGTCGAATAAAAAATCAATTGAAAAATAATTGTTGACTTTTACTTTTTAATGCGATATATTAAATGCTATAACTACTATTCGTTGTCAACGGAGAGGGGCTGCATAATTGGAAAACAATGTCATTATCGACTTGAGAAATATCTCGGTGTCGTTTGATGGTGAAAGAATACTTGACAAACTGAATCTTTATATCAGAAACGGCGAATTCATCACCTTTTTAGGACCTTCGGGGTGCGGTAAAACGACCACGCTTCGGGTCATCGCGGGGTTTCTGTCCCCCGATGAGGGCGATGTTGTTTTCGACGGTAAAATAATCAATGGTGTCCCTGCACACAAGCGTCAGGTGAACACCATTTTTCAGCGTTATGCGCTTTTTCCGCATCTGAATGTTGAAGAAAATATCGCGTTCGGTCTTAAGCTCAAAAAAAACAGCAAGCAGAAAATCGCGGAAAAGGTTTCGGAGATGCTTGCGCTCGTAAACCTCAGAGGTTTTGAGAAGCGCAACATAAATTCTCTGTCGGGCGGTCAGCAGCAGCGCGTCGCGATTGCGCGTGCGCTTGCCGTCGAGCCTAAGGTGCTTCTGCTTGACGAGCCTCTTGCCGCGCTCGATCTCAAGCTGCGCAAGGACATGCAGGCGGAGCTTAAAAATATTCAGCAGCGTCTCGGCATAACCTTTATTTTTGTTACGCACGACCAGGAAGAAGCGTTGTCGATGTCCGACACGATAGTTGTCATGGACGGCGGCAAAATACAGCAGATAGGCACTCCCACCGATATCTACAACGAGCCGAAGAACGCTTTTGTAGCCGATTTTATAGGCGAAAGCAATATTGTTGACGGCGTCATGCGCAAAGACCGCGTGGTGGAGTTTTCCGGGCACACGTTCGACTGCGTTGACAGCGGCTTCGGAAAAGACGAATCGGTAGACGTTGTTGTTCGTCCCGAAGATGTTGATGTTGTTGCACCCGAAAAGGGAATGCTCACGGGAACGGTGACTTCCGTTACGTTTAAGGGTGTCCACTATGAAATAATAGTTGATATAGGCGGCTTTATGTGGATGATTCAGACTACCGATTTTGTTGGGGTAAGTGAAAAGGTCGGCTTGTATATTGAGCCCGATGCTATCCACATTATGAAAAAGTCAGAGTATTCGGGTATGTTCGGCGACTACTCCTCGTTCAGCAACGAGCTTGATGAGCTTTCGGATGCGGAAAGTGAGCCGGAGGAATGAAAAGGTCGGAAAATACCGCAGCGAAAGAAAAAGCATCGGCTTTGCAGCGCATGCTCTCCGTTCCGTATACGGTATGGGCGGTGCTGTTCATTCTTGTTCCGCTTGCGTTCATAGCATATTATGCGTTCACCGATGACAGCTTCAATTTTACGCTTGAAAACATTTCACGGTTTTTTAATGCAACCTCCGAGGTAATGTCCGATGACGGCAGCGTCAGAGAGACACGGACGTACATCCTTATTTTCAGCCGCTCCGTGCGCCTGGCAGTTATTTCGACGTTCATATGTTTTCTTATCGGCTACCCGGTTGCGTATATCATTTCCCGCATGAAGCCGCGTATGCAGAAAACGATGATAACGCTTATAATGATTCCCATGTGGATGAACTTTCTTATCAGAACCTACGCATGGATGACAATTTTGCAGGACACGGGTATTTTCAATACTTTTCTTGAAAAGCTCGGCATCGGTCCCGTTCACATAATAGGTACGCAGTCCGCAGTCGTTATCGGCATGGTGTACGATTATCTGCCGTATATGATTCTGCCCGTTTATTCGGTCATGGCAAAGCTTGACATTAAGCTTATCGAAGCGGCGTATGACCTCGGCTGCAACTCCTTCGGAGTGCTGCGGCGCGTTATTTTCCCGCTTACCGTGCCCGGGGTCATTTCGGGCATTACCATGGTGCTTATTCCGTCGGTGAGCACGTTCTATATTTCCCAAAAGCTCGGCAGCGGAAAATTCTTCCTGATAGGCGATGCTATCGAGGGGCAGTATATTGCCAACAATCTCCATTTTGCGGCTGCTATTGCGTTTATAATGATGGTAGTCCTGCTTGCGGCAATGGCACTGCTGCGTCGATTTGCAAATGCAAAATATAAGGGGGTGCGCGCATGAAAACGGCATCCAAAATTTATATAACGCTTGCGTTTGTATTTCTGTTCGCGCCGATAGTCATCATGCTTGTGTTTTCGTTTAATGACGCAAAGAGTCTGTCGGTTTTTTCGGGTTTTTCGCTCAAGTGGTACAGAGAGCTTTTCAGAGACGAGCAGACGCTTAATTCTGTCAGAAACACGCTCATTCTTGCGCTTTCCGCGTCCGTTATCTCTACCGTTATGGGTACAGCGGCGGCTGTCGGCATAGATAAAATACGCTGCAAATGGTATCGCACGGCAATAGACACCGTGACTGACATACCCATGGTGAACCCCGATATCATAACGGGCATTTCGCTTATGCTGATGTTCGTTTTTGTCGGCAGGATGTTCGGCGCGTCCACAAGCCTTAATTTTGCCACGATGCTTATCGCGCATATCACATTCTGTCTGCCGTATGTCATATTGCAGGTGCTGCCGAAGCTCTCGCAGGCGGACAGATCGCTTCCCGAAGCGGCGCGCGACCTCGGCTGCTCACCCGTTCGGGCGTTCTTTAAGGTGCAGCTGCCCGAAATTCTTCCCGGAATTTTAACGGGACTCATTATGGCGTTTACGCTTTCGCTTGACGATTTCGTTATAAGCTATTTCACTGCGGGCAACGGATTCCAGACGCTGCCGATACGCATTTACGGCATGACGAAAAAGACCGTCACGCCGAAGATGTACGCGCTCGCAACGATTATTTTCTTTGCGGTTTTTATTCTTCTGCTGCTTTCCAATCTTGCCGAAAAGGACGGGACAAAGCCTGAGAAGAAGCACAAAAAAAATAAATAATGTCGGGAGGACAGTATTATGAAAAAAATATTATCCGTTATTCTCTGCCTTGCGCTTTTTGCGTCGCTTGCGTTCTGCTTCGCGGGGTGCGGCTCCGATAAGTCGCTTGTGCTCAATGTTTATAACTGGGGCGAGTATATTTCCGACGGCAGCGAGGATTCCTTCTACACCGTCCGCGAATTTGAAAAATGGTACGAAGCCGAATACGGACAGAAGGTAAAGGTCAATTACGAAACCTTTAACAGCAACGAGGACATGTACGCAAAGCTCAAATCGGGCGCGGTAAGCTACGATGTCATCATTCCGTCCGATTACATGATAGCACGTATGCGCAGCGAGGATATGCTGTTGAAGCTTGACTTCAGCAATATTCCCAACTACAAGAACATAGACGACAATTTCAAGGGTCTTTATTACGACCCCGATAACGCATATACCGTGCCGTATGCCTACGGTATCATCGGTATCATCTACAACGCGAACGAGGTAGACGAAGCCGATGCAAAGGGGTGGGAGCTTATGTGGAACGAAAAGTATGAGAAGAAGATACTTCAGTTCAACAACTCCCGCGATGCCTTCGGCACAGCGATGTACAAGCTCGGCATCGACGTGAATACGACCGATACCGCCGAGTGGGACAAGGCTTTTGAGGAGCTTCGGGAACAGGCACCGCTGCGTTACGGTCTTGTCATGGATGAAATCTTCAACTACATGGAATCGGGCGAAGCGGCGATAGGCGCGTACTATGCGGGCGACTATTTCACGATGAAGGACGATCAGGCGGAAAACGTCGACCTTAAATTCTACTATCCCGAGCCAACAAACTACTATGTCGACGCAATGTGCATTCCGTCGGTATGCCGCAGCAAGGAGCTTGCGGAGATATTCATTAACTATATGCTTTCCGAAGAACCTGCGGTGGCTAATGCCGAAGCGACATACTATGCGTCCCCCAACAAGGTCGTTTACAACAGCGAAAAGTATATAGCCGATATGGGCGAAGAAGCAATGGAGGTTCTTTATCCGCCGATAGAAAACTTTGCGGAGAATTACAACAAATACGCCTACAAGAATCTCGACACCGAAACCCTCGACTATATAAACACACTTTGGGAAAAGATTAAAAATAACTGATGTTGAAGAAGACTGTTGCATTTTGATGCAGCAGCCTTTTTTGTACAACATGCCATATATTCTGTAAAGGTATTGACAAAACGGGAAAGCATTGTTATTCTAAAATCAGAAGAGGTAAAGGCGGTGATACCGATGTGGAGTGTAAGTCAGTCTTGATGCTATCGTTCTGTATACCGGCGGGTTGAGTCATTTGGAGTTTTCTTCTTTGTGTAACGGTTCCCTTTACAATTTGTACTACTTTGAAACAATAGTTTGATGAGATATGTTAAAGGAGGGATTTTTATCAAAAAGAAAATATTAACAACAATTGTCGTTCTTTCGGTTTTTTCTCTTTTGACGGTAAATGCGTTTGCCGCTGCAAAAAGTATAACGAAGGATTTTCCGAAAATATATTCCGAGCAGGAGTATAATGAGGTTATAAAAGATCTTTCCGACGACCCGTTATATAATGATAAAAAAAATAGCACCTCCAAAAAGCTTCCGTACAGACAGTATATTATATCGAAGAGAGATTTTGCCTATTCCACCGATGAGAATCTGATGCAGCTTTTCTCCGATAACATCTGTGAATACGAATGGATTATTCCGTACGAGGGAAACTGCTGCACGAAAGTTTCCCGCGGTGACGGAAAGTGGTATGCGTATTGCTACTCTTCTCCTGCCGTTGAAGATGCTTCGCCGCTTTATATCGATGTTGCCGAATTTGCCGAAAGGCATATTGATAAGGCAAGTGACGATTTTGACATGGTGTGTATCATTATTCCGTTACGATGGGCGGGTTTCCTGTGCAGAAACGGCGAGAAGCTTACCGTTATTCCGTATACTGCGCCTGATATTTTAGATGTCAAAAACGGGCAGGAGTATTCTGTGGATGATATAAGGATTTCGCTTAAAACGGAGGCCGATGAAGAATATTCAAGGTATATTGAGGCGGGAGAGTTGCTTTTTGCGGGGGTGCCGTGGCAAATTGCGGCAAGTACCGACAGTAATACCGATATAACGGAAGCAAAGGCGCAGACCGTACAAATTGCCGAAAAAACCGCTGTTTCCGAAAGGGAGTCCGTCAATAAAAAGCTTTATGTAACGGCAGCGGCGGCAGCTGTCGTGTGTGTGGGGTTGTCAACGGGCGGAGTTGTGATAAGAAAAAACAAAAGGAAAGAAAAAACGTAATTCTGTAATTTTTGAGAAGACATGAAATGATTGCGGTTTTTATGCCGTTTTCGGAGAAATAAGTGTAAATAAAAGCCGCGAAGTGCAAGGGAGCAGCTCTTTTGTATTTTGCGGCGTTTTCGGTGCATGTTCGCGGCTGTGCACCGCAAACCGCGCAAACGCGTAAGACGCGGCGGTGAATAAAAGTCTTAAGCCGACGGGCGGCACGGTTTCGACTTACGTCAGCTTGGTTTTTTTCGGTTTTTTAATAAGAATAAAGTCGATAAACAACAAAAACTCCCTCGGCAGAGAATAATCTTGCCGTGAGAGCTTTTTTTTGATGATTACCGAACCCGTACAGTCCGTTAAATCGTTTCGACCTTGATTATATTAGTGTTGCCGGTCTTGCCGTTTGTCAGACCGCCTGTTATGACGAGCTTGTCGTCAGGCTGCAGGTCGAAGCACTTTTTTGCCTTGTTCTTTGCTTCGTAAAACAGTACGTCGAGAGAGCTGTGCATTTCGCACATTGTGGGAGTTACACCCCATGAAAGCGCAAGCCTGCGCCACGTTTTTTCGCTTGTCGTTATGCCCAAAATGTCGACCGGCGGGCGGAAACGCGACACCATTCTTGCTGTCATTCCCGAAATCGTGCACACGGCAATAGCCTTTGCGCCTATGTCTATAGCCATACCGCAGGTGGAATGTGACACAGCGTCGACTGTATTTTTTATTTTGAAATCCGTTGTGTAAAACCTGCGCTCGTAATGAATGCTTTTTTCGGTGTATTCGGCAATGCTTGCCATTGTGCGAACCGTCCTTACGGGGTCACAGCCCATTGCCGTTTCTCCCGACAGCATTGTTGCACTCGTGCCGTCGTAGACGGCATTCGCAACGTCCGATATTTCGGCTCTTGTCGGACGCGGATTTGTTATCATGGATTCAAGCATTTCGGTCGCGGTGATAACGCGTTTGCCGAGCAGACGGCACATCGTGATTATTTGTTTCTGAATCGACGGCAGCTCTTCAAACGGAATTTCAACGCCCATATCGCCTCTGCCTATCATGATTCCGCTGCACTCCTCGCAGATGCTTTCTATGTTGTCGATACCCGAACGGTTTTCGATTTTTGCTATAAGCTCAATGTCGGTGCAGCCGTGCTCATGCATGAAATTTTTTACGTCAATCAAATCCTGTCGGCATGAAACAAACGAGCACGCAATAAAATCCACGCCGTTTTCGATTCCGAAAAGAATGTCGGCTTTGTCCTGCTCGCTCAGATAGACCTGCTTTAACACCTTTCCGGGAAAGCTCATGCTCTTTCTGTCGGACAGCGTGCCGCCCGAGTCGACGCGGCATATAACGTCCGTAGCCGTCGTTTCTTCAACCGTAAAAATGAGCAGACCGTTATTGAGCAGTACCTTGTCACCGGGGTTCAGCTCAGACGCAAGATTTTTGTAGCTTACGCTTACGCGTTCTCCGCTGCCGATTATGTCTTCGGACGTGAAAGTGAATCTGTCGCCCGTATTTAACTTGATTTTGCCGTTTTTGAATATTCCTATGCGGTATTCGGGTCCCTTTGTGTCGAGAAGCACCGCAATCGGAAGACCGAGGTCGGCTCTGACCTTTTTTATAAGATTAAGCGTTTCGAGATGCGTTTCATGCGTGCCGTGCGAAAAGTTGAGACGAGCCACATTCATACCCGCAAGGCACATTTCGCGCAGCGTTTTCTCGTCGCTGCTGGCAGGCCCTATTGTGCATACAATTTTTGTTTTTCTCATATATACCGTTTCCTTTTTTATGCTTTGCTGCTGTTTTCTATACGCGCGGTTTTTCCCTTCGGTTTTGCCGTTATGTCGCCCGCTTTTGTGAGAGCCGCTTTTGTGAGAACGGGACCGACTATTTCATACACGAGTACGGCAAAGAGAACGACAAAGCGGACGGTGCTGCCTATGTGCATCGGTCCGAAAGTGTCGTCCGATGCCACGACGCTTATCATGCCGAGAGCAACACCCGCCTGCGGCAAAAGCGTTATGCCGAGATATTTTACAATGCTCGGTTCGCATTTCATCAGCTTTGCGCTGCCCATTGCGCCGAGATATTTGCCGAGCGAACGGAACAGAATGTAAATTACGCCTATAAGAATGAATATCGGCTGCTTGAATACCGACAGGTCAAGACTTGCACCGCTTATCACAAAGAAAAGCGTATATATGGGTTTTGTCCAACGCTCCGTCCTTGCCATAAGCTCCTCCGAAGTCCTGCACACGTTGCAGAATACCGTGCCGAACATCATACATGTGAGCAGGGGAGAGGCGGCAATTTCAATTTCGCCTATGTCAAAGGACAAATGCGCAAGCACCACCGTTATGAATACGAATGTGATAAGCAGCGTAAGACGGTTTGAACGCGAGTGAAACAGCTTTTCGAGCTGCGACACGGCAAATCCGACCGCCGTTCCGATAATTGCCGACATGACGATTTCGATTATCGGGTTTATTACAACGGAAATAACGTCGATGCTGCCGCCGTGAAGTGCTTTGGCTACACCGAAGGATATCGCAAACACGACAAGTCCCACGGCGTCGTCAAGCGCGACTATCGGTAAAAGCAGGTCGGTAAGAGGCCCCTTTGCCTTGTACTGTCTTACGACCATGAGCGTTGCCGCAGGCGCGGTTGCCGTCGCTATTGCGCCGAGAATTATACATGCGGGAACGGGCAGCAGGTCTTTTCCCGCTGCTTTGAGTATAACAGCGTGCGTGCATAAAAGTGCCGCGTCAACAAGCGCGGTTGCCGCAAGTGCCTGTAAAATGCCGATTACGGTAGCCTGTTTTCCGGTCTTTTTCAGTTCGCTTAATCTGAATTCGTTGCCGATATCGAATGCTATGAATCCGAGCGCGACATCGGACACGATGCCGAAAGCGTCGGCAGGTGCGACGGTGTCATTAAACCCCACCGCATAACCGTTGAACAAAAACCTGCCGAGACAGAATGTGCCGATAAGCACACCGCCGATAAGATAAGAGGTTACATCCGGCAGCTTAAAAGGCTTTAGTATTCGCGTCATGATAAGCCCCGCAAAAAGGCTCACTGCGGTTGAAAGTAAAATTTGATCCGTGCTCATGTTCTTTCCCTTTCTTTGGGTTCGCGCGACAATACGGAATGAAGAACGCCGCATTTTACCGTGCGAGTAAGTTTTCTGTTTTTGCGCAAAAGCCGTCTGTTGTCCGTTTAATACCGTACAACGGCATCCTCAGCCGTTTCGCGCAGCTTGTTATAGCACTTTACCGTCAATTCAACGTCGCCGAGTGCGCGGTGCAGTGTGCGTCCCTCAATGCCGAAGCAGTTGACGATGTCATCGAGCCTGTGATGCTTCAGATTTTTCAGCACTCTGCGCGAAATCGCAAGCGTATCAACGTAGTCGTTGTCAAAAACGGTACCGAGCCTTGCAAGGCAGTTGTCATAGACGAAATTCAGGTCAAATCTGACATTGTGCCCCATTACCGTGTACCCTGCCGAAAAATCGCAGAAATCCGCAAGAACGTCTTCCGCAGCTTCGCCGTTTTTCAGCATTTCGTCCGTTATGCCCGTGAGCGAGCGAATAAACGGCGGCAGGGGGCGGTTTATGTGTATGAGCCTTGAAAAGCTGTCGGTTGTTACGTCGTTTTCAATCTTCAGCGCGGATATTTCTATTATGTCGTCACGCGCGGGAGAAAGTCCGGTGGTTTCGATGTCGAAGCAGACGAACGTGTCGGGAAATATGTCGAGCTGTCTGCCCATGAACGGGCGTTTTTCGCCGGCTGTCATTTCAGTATTTTATCGGCAAATTCCGAAAACTCGGGGCAGTCCGAAAGCTCTATCATGCCCTTGTCGCATGCTGCGGACAGCTTTGAATTTATCGGGAGCCGAACCGTGTTCCTTATGCCGTGCTCCGACGCGATTTCCTCCACATGACTTTCGCCGTAGATAAAGTGCTTTTTTCCGCAGTCGGGGCAGGTGAAATAAGAATAGTTTTCAACTATTCCGAGCACGGGGATATTCATAAGCTCAGCCATTTTTACCGCTTTTGTAACGATCATTGACACAAGCTCCTGCGGACTTGTGACAACTATTATGCCTTTAACGGGGAGCGACTGAAAAACCGTGAGCGGCACGTCGCCCGTTCCGGGAGGCAAATCCACAAACATATAGTCTACGTCACCCCAGACAACATCCGTCCAGAACTGTTTTACCGCGCCCGCGATAACGGGACCTCTCCATATGACGGGATCCGTTTCGTCTTCAACAAGAAGATTGAGCGACATAAGCTTGATGCCCGTTGCCGTCCGGACGGGGAAAAGTCCCACGTCGCTCGCTTCGGCTCTTTTGTGAACACCGAAGCTCTGCGGCATCGACGGACCGGTTATGTCAGCGTCGATTATTGCGGTATCAAAACCTTTTCTGCGGCTTTCCACTGCAAGGAGCGAAGTGACCGTCGATTTGCCGACACCGCCCTTGCCGCTTACGACCGCGATTACGTTTTTAATGTGTGAGAGTTTGTTTTCAGGCTCCGCAAAGCTTGTTTTTTCCGCGCTTTGGCAGCCGCCGCTTGAAGCACAGGAGCTGCAGTCGTGCGTGCATTCTTCACTCATGATAAAACCTCCGAAAAGAATATGTCAGTGTTTATTTTGCGTAATAATTATAACCTTTTAAAACGCAAAGTCAACAGTTATAGAAAACTAAAATAGTTTGCTGCGGAATATCGTCGGTGAAAAGGTTTTTTTGCCGACGAAAAACGCCGTGAGAAAACTCACGGCGCCTTCCGTTTGAGGAGATAATTTATGAAGAAAAACGAGGTAGCAAGCTAAATATCTTTGTCCTTCTGACAGTTCAAAGTATAACGGGACAACCTTAAAAGAGCCTTAATTTAAATAATTTTGCAAAAAATAAATCGTTTTATTTTCCTTGAGAATTAAGTCGCTGCTTTTGTTGTTGATTACCGCTGAAAAAACATGAAATTTTTTGTGCATGTTTTTTTTGAATTTAACCGCCGAAAAATATCCTCGGAGCCGCATTTGCAGCCGCGGCGCGATATTAAAATCTGACCGTACCGCCGAAGGCGCGCACCGTTTCGCCCGTGAGAAGAATGCCGTCGTCGGTCACAGTGACGGTCAAATCCCCGCCGCGAACTTTCACCGTAACAGGCTCGTTTTTGCTGCACAGACCTGTTTTTACGGCGGCGGCGACTGCGGCGCACGCGCCTGTGC
>CAVFAD010000011.1:33210-39559 GCA_963620305.1 Bacteroidaceae bacterium
CGCCTGTGCCGCATGCGTACGTTTCACCGTTGCCGCGTTCCCATACGCGCATTTTGAGCATATTTTTGTTGACGGCTCTTACAAATTCCGTGTTGGTGCGCTCAGGGAAAATCGGGGCGTTTTCAAACAGCGGTCCGATTTTTTCGATATCGACGCGGTCGACTCTGTCCACGAAAACGACGCAGTGCGGATTGCCGACCGAAAGACAGGTTATGTCATAAGTGTTGCCTGCGATTTCATACGGCATGTCCACGACCTCCGCTTTGTCTGCTTTTACGGGGACTGCGGAAGCGGAAAAATCGGCTTTGCCCATGTTCGCCGTCACAAGCGACACTTCACCGGAAGAAGTGTAGAGCTTCAGCTTAACGATTCCCGCAGGAGTTTCGACGCTCACGGTGTCTTTTTTTACCGTGCCGCTGTCGTACAGATATTTACCGAGACAGCGAATAGCGTTGCCGCCCGTTGTGCCGAATGTTCCGTCTCGGTTAAAAATTCGCATTTTCGCGTCGGCAATATCGCTTTTTTCAATCAGCACAAGACCGTATGCGCCTATACCTCTGTGTCTGTCGCATATCGAAACGCTCAGCGATTCGGGACAGGTTATCTCGCCGTCATAGTTTTCGATAAATATGTAGTCGTCTCCTGCCGCCTGTAATTTTCGGAACGGCAGCTCGCGGTACGATGCTCGCATTTTGTTGATATCGACAAGCTCGGTGTTTAGCTGTGTGTAATGTCCCGCGATTATGTCGGCAAGCGCGTTTGCGGTATCAAGCGAAGTGAAGCACGGCACGGAATTGCGCAGAGCGCGGCGGTGCAGCGCGATATAATCGTCGACCGTCGAGTCGAGCAGTGCGCCCGTGTAGACGATGTAATTTATGCGTCCGCTTTCGATAAGGCGGAAAATCCTGTCGCTTTCGGTGCTGCTTCTCACCGTTTCAACGTCGATGCCGAGTGTGGATATTTCGGCTGCCGTTTCGGGGGTAGCGTATATTTTGAATGAAAGGTCATCGAGTTTTTTTGCAAGCGATACTATTTCGGGCAGGTCGTGCGAGTCAACACTGAGGAGCACGCCGCGTTCGCCGGTTTTTGCCGTCGGAACCGTCATTCCGGCGGAAGTCAGTCCTTTGAAAAGAGCCTCGGTCAGATTTTTGCCGATTCCGAGAACCTCTCCCGTCGATTTCATTTCCGGCCCGAGATAGGAGTTTACGTCCGTGAGCTTTTCGAACGAGAACACGGGTACTTTTACCGCGCAGTACGGCGGAGTCTTGTAAAGTCCCGTTCCGTATCCGAGATTTTTGAGTTTTTCGCCGAGCATGACGCGTGAGGCAAGGTCGACCATCGGAACACCCGAAACCTTGCTTATGTACGGCACGGTGCGCGATGCGCGCGGATTGACCTCAATGACGTAGAGCTTGTTCTGATAAATAAGGTACTGGATATTGACAAGTCCCTTTGTTCCGAGCGAGAGAGCAAGTTTTGCGGAGCATTCGGCAAGCTGTTCCGTCATCATATCGTTGAGATTGTACGGCGGGTATACGGCTATCGAGTCGCCGCTGTGCACACCCGCACGTTCGATGTGCTCCATTATTCCCGGAATGAGAATGTCCGTTCCGTCCGAAATGACATCGACCTCAAGCTCTGTGCCCTCCATGTATTTGTCGACGAGCACGGGGTTGTCAATGCCGCTTGCAAGAATGCGCTCCATGTATATGCGCACTTCTTTTTCGTTGTGGACTATCTTCATGTTCTGTCCGCCTATGACGTACGATGGGCGCAAAAGAACGGGATAACCGAGTTTTTCTGCGGCTTTAAGTGCTTCTTCAAGCGTTGATACGCCGAAACCCGACGGGCGCGAAATGCCGAGCTTTTCAAGCAGCGCGTCGAATTTCTCTCTGTCCTCCGCAATGTCGATGCCCTCAGCCGACGTGCCGAGTATCGTTATTCCTTTGCGGTCGAGATACTCTGTGAGCTTTATTGCCGTTTGTCCGCCGAACGCGACTACCGCGCCGACAGGCTTTTCGACGTCGATAACATGCATGACGTCTTCGGGTGTGAGCGGTTCAAAGTAGAGCCTGTCCGCAGTGTCATAGTCCGTTGATACAGTTTCGGGGTTATTGTTGATTATCACAACATCATATCCCATTTGTTTGAGCGTGTGGACGCAGTGCACCGACGAATAGTCAAACTCAATACCCTGACCGATGCGAATAGGTCCCGAACCGAGTACGAGTACCGTAGGTTTGCCCGAACGCTTAAACGAGCGCGATTCGCATTCCGCGTCAAATGACGAGTAGAAATAAGGTGTTTCGGCATCGAATTCCGCGCCGCAGGTGTCAACCATTTTGTACGACGCTTTCGCTTCGGGCAGGTTTTCCGTTCCCGACAGACGCTTTAACGCCGCGTCGGTGTAGCCGAGTTTTTTGCCCTTAAGGTACAATTCGTCCGAACAGCCGTTTGCAATGCTCTTTTCGTATTCCGCAAGCTTTTTAATCTTATAAAGGAACCAGTTGTCTATTTTTGTGATACCGTGAATTTCTTCGGGGGACATGCCGCCTTTCAGAGCTTCGAAGACCGTAAAAATACGTCTGTCGTCGTTTATTTTCAGTCTTTCTCCGAGCGGCAGTGTGCTTATCGGCGCGGCATTGAGCGTGTCGAGATTTATCTCCGCGCCGCGAACGGCTTTCATGAGAGCTTCTTCGAAAGATGTGCCTATTGCCATGACTTCGCCGGTCGCTTTCATTTGCGTGCCGAGCTTTCGCGATGCACCCGCAAATTTGTCGAACGGCCACTTCGGGAATTTTACAACGACATAGTCGAGCGCGGGTTCGCTGCCTGCGCACGTTTTGCCCGTTATGTCATTCGTAATTTCGTCGAGAGTGTAGCCGAGCGCGATTTTTGTCGTTACCTTCGCTATCGGGTACCCCGTCGCTTTTGATGCAAGCGCGGAGGAACGCGATACGCGCGGGTTGACCTCGATTACCGAATAATCGAAGCTGTCGGGCGAGAGCGCGAACTGGCAGTTGCACCCGCCGACTATTTTCAGTGCGCTTATTATGTTCAGCGATGCGCTGCGCAGCATTTGATATTCCTTATCGGACAGCGTGAGCGCGGGTGCGGCTACGATGCTGTCGCCCGTGTGAATGCCGACGGGGTCGAGATTTTCCATGCTGCAAACGGCAATCACGTTGCCCGCCGCATCGCGCATGGTTTCAAATTCTATCTCTTTCCAGCCGTAGATGTATTTTTCGACGAGAATCTGGTGTATGGGCGAGGCATCAAGACCCGTCTGCGCCGCAGCGGTCATTTCTTCTTCACTGTTTGCGACTCCGCCGCCCGCACCGCCGAGCGTGAATGCGGGACGGATTATGACGGGGTAACCGATTTTGTTTGCGACTTTAAGCGCATCCGAAACGTTTTCCGCCGTGTCCGACGCGATGGTGGGTTCGCCTATTTCGTCCATCGTGTCCTTGAAGAGCTGTCTGTCTTCGGCTTTCGCTATCGCTTCGATGTTTGTGCCGATAAGACGAACACCGTGTTTTTCGAGAAATCCGTCCTCGGCAAGTTCGGTCGCGAGTGTAAGTCCGGTCTGACCGCCCAGACCTGCGAGCAGACTGTCTGGTTTTTCTTTTTCTATTATTCTTTTCAGCGTGGTGACGGTAAGCGGCTCAAGGTAAATCTCGTCCGCCATAGACTTGTCGGTCATTATGGTGGCGGGGTTTGAATTTACGAGGACTACGTTAACACCCTCGTCCTTGAGAACGCGGCATGCCTGCGCACCCGCGTAGTCAAATTCGGCTGCCTGACCGATAACTATCGGACCCGAACCTATCATCAGCACTTTCTTTATACTTTTGTCGCGCGGCATTACTTTGCGCCTCCCATCATATCGCAGAATCTGTCAAACAAAAATTCGGTATCGTGCGGACCGGAGCACGCTTCGGGGTGAAACTGCACGGTGAACGCATTTGCACCGGGGTAGTCGATGCCCTCAACCGTGTTGTCGTTTGCGTTTATATAACGTTCTTCGCCGTTCGGCACGCTGCCCGATACGACCGCGTAGCCGTGGTTCTGGCTTGTGATGTAAAGCCGTCCGCTCTTGAGATCCTTTGCGGGTTGATTCGCGCCGCGGTGACCGTATTTCAGCTTGACGGTCTTGCCGCCCTGTGACAGTGCCGTCAGCTGGTGCCCGAGACATATGCCGAACAGGGGGAGCTTGCCGAAAATTTTTGTAATCTGTTCGATTTGAAATCTGTCGTCTGCGGGGTCGCCCGGACCGTTTGAAAGCATAACGCCGTCAAAGCCGCCCGATAAAATTTCTTCCGCAGGGGATGAACACGGAAAAACCGTTACTTCGCAGCCGCGTGACATGAGCTTGCGGATTATATTCTTTTTTGCGCCGTAGTCGATAAGCGCAACGCTGTATTTTTTTTCATTCTCTGCGGGATATACATGGCGCACGGCACAGGAGACGCTCTCTACCGCGTCCTTTATTGCATAGTTTTTTATCGCGTCGGTGTTTTCGGGTACACTGTCACAGATAAAAGCATTCATAACGCCCTGCTCGCGCAGCTTTTTTGTTATTGCCCGCGTGTCAAGTCCGCAGATGCCCGGAATGCCGTTTTGTTTCAAGAAACCGTCGAGCGTCATTTCGCATCTGAAGTTTGACGGTTCGGCGCAGTATTCACGCACGACGTAGCCTTTTACGCAGCAGCTGCCTTCGAAATCCTCCGTCATAATGCCGTAGTTGCCTATGAGCGGAAATGTTTGCATTACTATCTGACCGTAATAGCTCGGGTCGGTGAGCGTTTCGGTGTAACCCTCCATGCCTGTCGTAAAAACAAGTTCGCCGACATTTTCGGTGTCCGCGCCGAAAGCTCCGCCTTCGTAAACAGTGCCGTCGGACAGCACGAGAAATCTTTTTTTCATATAATATTATCCTCCGAAAGCGTGGCAGCCATTACCGCTTTTATTGTGTGCATGCGGTTTTCCGCTTCTCTGAAAACGACCGATGCTTTGCTTTCAAACACTTCGTTTGTCACTTCAAGCTCCGTTCGGCCGAATTTTTCGCATACCGCTTTTCCGACTTCCGTGTTAAGGTCATGGTAGGACGGCAGGCAGTGCATAAAAACTGCATTTTTATCCGCTTTTGCCATTGCGTCTGCGTTTACCTGATAGGGCGACAGATCGTGCAGCCTTTCCTGCCATACCTCCGTCGGTTCACCCATGGACACCCATATGTCGGTATATACGGCGTTCGCGCCCTTGAGCGCCTCGTCCGTCGACGGTGTGAAGGTTAGCGTGCTGCCGTTTGCATCGGCAAATTCTTTGCATGTATCGACGAGCTTCTTGTCGGGATAATATTTTTCGGGAGCGCAGACCGTGAAGTTTATGCCCGTTTTTGCGCATCCGACCATAAGAGAGTTGCCCATATTGTAACGTGCGTCGCCCATATATACAAAGTTCAGTCCCTCAAGCTCGCCGAACTGCTCCTTGAGCGTCAGCAGGTCGGCAAGTATCTGCGTCGGGTGAAATTCGTTTGTGAGTCCGTTCCACACGGGAACCCATGCGTATTTTGCAAGTTCCTCCACGCGATCCTGCCCGTATCCGCGGTATTCTATGCCGTCAAACATTCCCGACAGGACACGCGCGGTGTCTGCGATGCTTTCTTTTTTGCCTATCTGTGACGCGTCGGGTGACAGATATGTTGTGCCCATGCCGAGATCGCGCGCGGCGACTTCAAAGCTGCATCTTGTGCGTGTGCTTGTTTTTTCAAAAATCAGAGCGGCGTTTTTGCCCTCACACAGCCTATGTGAGATGCCGTTTTTCTTCATTGCTTTCAGTCTTTCGGCGAGCACGACGAGCGACAGTATTTCTTCTGTCGAAAAGTCGAGAAGCTTTAAGAAATCCTTGCCCCTAAATGTATTCACAGCGGTTCCTCCGTTCGCATAAATATGCATATTTTAAGTGTAAATATACATATATTATACGATTGCGGCGGTTGGTTGTCAACCCCGCGCGAAAAAAAACGTAGAAATTAACAAAAGAACCCGTCGGGGCGGTAAAAAAAGGTAAGCTGACGGGAGTTGAACCCGTGTCGGTTTTGACAGGCTGATTTCCGTCCATGCCGCGTTAAACCCCTC
Organism: Bacteroidaceae bacterium; assembly: GCA_963620305.1. Classification (GTDB taxonomy): domain Bacteria; phylum Bacillota; class Clostridia; order Oscillospirales; family Acutalibacteraceae; genus RUG806. The sequence goes on from CAVFAD010000011.1 coordinate 39,351, forward strand.
GCAAATACGTCAAGTATTCGCTTCGGGTTTTGCCTTGCCTGAACAAAAATCAGCTCAGGCAAAACTGCTTTGCACCCGACAGCAGTTAATTTTTGAGCAATTTTCGTTTTTTGAGGCGAAGGCTTGCTGACGCCAGTCAAGACGAAAAGGGCGAAAAGTGCCAAAAAGGGACGCTGACGGGCGGCATGGGTTCGACTCCCGTCAGCTTA
>CAVFAD010000012.1:0-20641 GCA_963620305.1 Bacteroidaceae bacterium
CGTAGCCGAGTTTCAAGTTGTCCAGCATTGTGTAGTTCTGCTTGGCAAAGCCCTGATAGGCGTTCTGGATCGCCGTCATGTCCGTGCCCATCTTGTTGGCATTGTCGGACATATCCGTAATGGCCATATCCGCATACTTGACCGCTTTTTCAGTATCGCCGCCGAGGGACTGGATCAGACTTGCGGAGAAGCCCGTGACCGTCTCCATGTAGTCGTTTGCCGACATCCCTGCCGTCTTATATGCGTTGGCGGCATAGCTCTGAAGCTCCTGCGAGGAATCCTTGAACAGGGTATCCACACCGCCGACCAGCTGCTCGTAATCGGCATAGGCATCAATGACCTCTTTGCCGAGCTTTACAGCGGCGGCGCCTGCGGCGATGACCACAGCGCCCATTGCCGCGCCGACCGTCTTCAGAACGGTGCCGAGACCCTTGAATTTGTTCTCGGATTTTTCAGCAGCGTCTCCGGCTTCATCGATCTCATCGCCCATAATAAACCTCAAGGTGGTGTGGAGAAAAAGATGTATTTAAACGCTTTTGAAGAGAAAATCATATCAACTTTTTAAATAACCTCAATCAAATATCCGGTAAGACACTATTATTAAAATGGGATACCGGTTGTGTTTCTGCAATTTTCGACACCTGTTTTGAGGACATGGATGATGAAACAGAAGAAGAGTTTTACTCATTTTCTTTTATTGTTTCTTCTAAAGAGGGCAATCCTCCAATGCTTGTATCCGATGATAATTATTGCTTGCTTAATTATAAGAATTTTCCTAAAACAATTACCCTTGATTCTATAAAGGTCAATTAGAATCTCTAATCGCCACGGACTTCTAAATCCGTGGCGGTTTACTTTTGCACACCTTATGCCGATTGTTCCGCTTTGATCCGTTCCTTTTCGGTGGCGATTTCCGCATTCTTTTTTGCAATCATCTCGGCAAGCCTTTCTTCGCATTCTTCTCTTGTGTCGGCGTAGATATTGAACTTTTTGCGTTTGCCGTTCGACAATTTCGGAGAATAGCTGCCTTCCCATTTCTTTTCGCTGATTCTAAATATGCACCCCGTTCCGGGGCGGCGTATCTTCGGCTGTTTCGGCTCAAATTTCGCTCTTACGGGCGTTTCCGGTGCTCTGTCGGGTGTCTGTCCGTCCTTGCCCAAAGCGCCCTCATTTCTGCCGAAACCCCGTTCGGTTTTGTCGGCGGCGGAGCGCTGCATATTGTCGGTGATATGGGTGTATATGTTCAGCGTTGTTTCTGAGGATACAGCGAAGCGGTATATTTCGGACTTAATCTCCGTCAGTTTTATTCTTTATATTAGCCTGCGGTGCTGCAGGCGGATGGTACCTTCTGTTAAAGCCGTTTTTTTTTGGGAATTGAAACACTCGGTCGGTTGTGCATGCAAAAACACGGGGTGATGTGCCGTGGGGGAGCTTTGAGGGGGGGGAATGTGCGCAGCGGACAGAAAAAGACCGCATCGGCAAAGCATGTGCAATGCGGACACGGTCGGGTTTTATTTTATTTTGCCGTATTTTTTTTGCGACTGTTCGTCTGCGGCGGTCTTTGCGCTGTCGGCGGCGAGCGTCGCTTTTCGGAGCTTTTCTTCGGCTTCGGCAAGCTCTTTCGTGAGCTTGTCGCGTTCGGCGGCGTCCTGTGCAAGCTCCGTGAGTGTTGTAAGGTGCAGCACCTCGCACTGCGCTGCGTAAAGCTGCTTTTTCGCTTCGAAACAGACGCGCTTTTTGCCGTATACGGGGATTTCGCGGAAAAAGTCCGTACCCTCGATGGGCGCGTGGTGTTTTTTGTCCTTTGTAAAGCCGATTATCAGCAGCACACCGCACACCGCGACGAGAATGATCGAAAACAGCTGCGAAATTCTGATATTCGAGCTGCCGATATACAGGCTGTCGGTGCGCAGACCCTCCACGACCGCGCGCTCCAAGCCGTACCAAACACCGTACATGAGGAAAATCTGTCCGCCGAAGCGGCGGTGCTTGCGGCAGACCCAAAAGAGCAGCACGAAACCCAAAAGGCACCAGACCGATTCGTACAGAAACGTAGGATGCACGGGTTTTGACGGGTCGAGTCCCGTTTCGCCGGAATTTACGAGATATTGCAGGTATTCACGTGTTTTTTCGCTGTACATTCCCCACGGCAGGTCGGTGTTTGTGCCGAAAGCCTCCTGATTCGCGAAGTTGCCCCAGCGGCCTATGCCCTGTCCGATGAGAAAGCTCATGCCGCACAGGTCGAGCAGGTTCCTGATGTTCACGCGCTCGACAAGGCACACGACAAGCGCGGCAAGCACCCCGCCGATAAGTCCGCCGTATATTGCGAGTCCGCCGTGCCACACGGCGATTATCTCGGACGGATGCGCGGAATAGTATCCCCATTCGTTAAAAACGTAGTACAGACGCGCGCCGACTATGCCGAACAGTGCGCCCCAAATGAGGATATCGAGCATTTTGTAGATGTCGATTTTCCACAGGTACGCTCTGCGCCCGCCGAAAAGCACCGCGAGGGTGAAGCCGAACGCGATTATAACTCCGTACCATTTTACGGTAATCGGAGAGGATAAAAACGGCAGTGAGATTTCGCAGAAAACCGACGAAACATTGAAGGTTTTTTGAAGTGCGGTGAAAGCGACTTCAACGGTATCCGTAAAAAATTTTATCATATTATATACACTCGGGACGGCTTATTCGTAGTCGTCCTCATTCTCCCAGTTGTGCCAGACAGCCTGAATGTCGTCGTTGTCCTCGAACATCTCGAGCATTTTGCCCATTTTGGTGATGTCGTCGCCCTCAAGGCGCGTGTATGTCGCGGGGATATATTCCGCCTGTGCGGAAACAACGCTGTAACCCGCTTTCGTGAGAGACTCCGCCATGTCTGCCACATCGTGCACGCCCGTGCGGATGTCGTAGACGGTTTCGTCGTCGGTAATGACGTCCTCCGCGCCCGCTTCAAGCGCAAAGTCCATGATTTTTTCCTCGTCTATGTCCTCCGCATCGACAAGAACGACGCCCTGACGCGTGAACATGAACATGACCGAGCCCTGCTGACCCATGTTTCCGCCGTATTTGTCAAAATAGTGGCGAACGTCGCCCGCCGTGCGGTTGCGGTTGTCGGTAAGAGCCTCGACAACGACCGCAACACCGTTGGGACCGTATCCCTCGTATATGATTTCTTCGTATGTTGCGCTTGAACCCTCGCCCGCAGCTTTCTTTATTATGCGTTCGATGTTGTCGTTGGGAACGTTTGCCGCTTTCGCCTTGGCGATAACGTCCTTGAGTTTGGAGTTGCCCGCAGGGTCCGCGCCGCCCTCTTTAACCGCAACGGCAATTTCTCTGCCGATTTTGGTAAAGACCTTTGCGCGCGCATTGTCGGTCTTTTCTTTTTTTCTCTTAATGGTGCTCCATTTTGAATGTCCTGACATTCCGTTTCAATCCTTTCGGTAGATAAGCTGAATAAAAATTTAACAACAAATTATTCTACCATATATTTCGCGGTAAGTCAAGGTTACGCAACGGTGATTTTGCGCGGGTCAGGCGGCAGGCGGCTGCGTCACGGCTGCTTCAAAAAGCGGACTCGGCAGCGGAAAGGCAGCGGCAGCAGCAAGGAGAAAACGGCGGAAACGCTTCGGAGGGCTGCGGTTTTTGCGCGGGGCGCGGGGAAACGGCGGAAACGCTCAGCGAAGTCAAGGTGGTTTTGTGCGGGCGCGGGGAAACGGCGGAAAAGGTTTTGGGCAGAATGACCGATTTTCGGGTTAGATAAGGCTAACTGTTTGTGCGGCACGACGAAATGCGTCGTTTTCGGGAAAATATTGAAAAAACTATTGACTTTTTGCGCGCCGGCATGTATCATGATACTCGGTTAGCGAAAGCTAATCATATAATTTCCCGTTCGGTTAGCAAGTGCTAATCAGTGCGAGAACGGAGGGAAAACAGATATGATGCCTTTAAGCTTGGCTGATGAAAATCAGGAGAATATCATAAAAAAGATAGGCGGCAGCGCAGAGGTAAAAAAGCATCTTGAGAACCTCGGCTTTGTGGTAGGCGGCAAGGTGAGAGTCATAAACCGTCTCGGCGGCAACGTGATCGTCAATGTCAAAGAAGCGAGAGTTGCGATAAGCGAAGAAATGGCGATAAAAATCATGGTATGACGCAGCCGCATCGGCAATTTGTAAGCGGACACGCGGGGAGCGAAGGCTTTCGGCGCGTGTGAAATAAAAAATTTTTTGGGAGGTCAAGGCGTATGAAAACGCTGAAGCAGGCAAAAATCGGCGACACGGTAAAGGTCGTCAAGCTTCACGGTGAGGGCGCGGTAAAGCGCCGCATCATGGACATGGGAATAACAAAGGGCGTAGAGGTTCACGTCCGCAAGGTAGCACCGCTCGGTGATCCGATAGAGGTAACGGTGCGCGGATATGAGCTGTCGCTGCGCAAAGCGGACGCGGAAATGATAGAAGTAGAGTAATCGCACTGCGGAAAGGAACAGGACAATGGATAATATCAGAATAGCCCTTGCGGGCAACCCGAACTGCGGAAAAACGACGCTGTTCAACGCACTGACGGGCTCCAACCAGTTCGTAGGAAACTGGCCGGGAGTTACGGTCGAAAAAAAGGAAGGCAAGCTGAAAAAGCACGACGGCGTAATCGTCACCGACCTTCCCGGCATATATTCTCTTTCGCCCTACACGCTTGAAGAAGTCGTGGCGAGAAACTACCTCATAGGCGAACGCCCCGATGCGATTCTCAACATCATCGACGGCACGAACCTTGAGAGAAACCTTTATCTTACGACGCAGCTCACGGAACTCGGCATTCCCGTGGTTATCGCCATCAACATGATGGACGTTGTCAAAAAGAACGGCGACAAGATAAACACGGCGGAGCTTTCCCGCCAGCTCGGATGCAAGATAGTTGAAATTTCCGCCCTCAAAGGCACGGGAATCACCGAAGCCGCCGAAGCGGCAATAGACGCGGCAAAGAACGGCAAAACCGTTCCGATGCACACGTTCTCGGGTTCGGTCGAGCATGCACTCGCGCACATCGAAGAAGTCACTGTTCACTCTCTCCCCGAGGAGCAGCAGAGATGGTACGCGATTAAGATTTTCGAACGCGACGACAAAGTGCTTGCAAGCCTTAACCTCGACAAGGCGGTACTCGAGCACGTCGAAAAGGACATCAAAGCCGTTGAGACGGAAATGGACGACGACTCCGAATCCGTAATCACCAACGAAAGATACATTTACATAGGCTCGATAATCAAAGCCTGTTACAAGAAAAAAGCGGCGGGACAGCTCACCACTTCCGACAAGATAGATAAGATTGTCACAAACCGCTGGCTCGGACTTCCGATATTCGCGGTCATCATGTTCCTTGTCTACTACATTTCAATGGTAACCGTAGGCGCGGCTTCAACCGACTGGGTAAACGACGGCGTGTTCGGCGACGGCTGGCATTTCCTCGGAATCGGCACAAAGGCTTACACCGCGGACGCGGATGATTTCACCGCCGCAAGTCAGGCGATTCAGGCGTACCTGCCCGACATTGACTTTGAAGCGGAAGACTTCGACGGCGCAAAGGCAGTTGAAGAGATGAAAGCGTTCACGACGGACGACGCGACCGCATCGATTGACGTTGAGGACGAGGAAACACTCGCCATAAACACCATGACGGTTTACTACTCCGCAGTTCCCGAAAATCTGTCCGAAGAAGAAGCGGAAGAAACAGTCGCTATGTCTTATCTCGACGCAGTAAAATACTTTGAAGAAAAGTTCGCGGCGGACGAGGAAAACGCATTTGCCGAACCCGACCCTGCTGACTACGGCGTATGGGTTCCGAGCATTCCCGTTCTCGTGGGAGACGGACTTGAAAAAGCGGGCGCAGCCGACTGGCTTGCGGGACTTATAAACGACGGTATCGTTGCCGGTGTCGGCGCGGTTCTCGGCTTCGTTCCTCAGATGCTCGTTCTGTTCCTTCTCCTTGCATTCCTCGAAGCATGCGGCTACATGGCGCGTATCGCATTCGTGCTTGACCGTATCTTCCGTAAATTCGGTCTTTCCGGCAAATCGTTCATCCCGATGCTCATCGGCACAGGCTGCGGCATCCCCGGAATCATGGCTTCGCGTACAATCGAAAACGAACGCGACCGCCGTATGACAATCATGACCACAACGTTCATCCCCTGCGGCGCAAAAGTTCCGTTCATCGCAATGATTGCGGGCGCAATCTTCGGCGGCTCGGCTTGGGTTGCAACAAGCGCATACTTCATCGGCATGGCGGCAATCATCGTTTCGGGCATCATGCTTAAAAAGACGAAGATGTTCGCAGGCGATCCCGCTCCGTTCGTCATGGAACTTCCCGCTTACCACCTTCCCACCGTCGGAAACGTTCTCCGTTCCACTTGGGAGCGCGGCTGGTCGTTCATCAAAAAAGCCGGCACGATAATCACACTCTCCACTATCTTTGTTTGGTTCGCAACATATTTCGGTGTTGTTGACGGCAAGTTCGGAATGCTCTCAGAGGATCAGATTGACAGCTCGATTCTCGCGACGATAGGCGGAGCTATCGCATGGATATTCAAGCCTCTCGGCTGGGGCAACTGGCAGGCGACCGTCGCATCAATCACGGGTCTTGTCGCAAAAGAGAACATCGTCGGCACACTCGGCATTCTCTACGGCGGCGGCGATCAGACGGTATACCAGACAATCGCTCAGGCATTCACCGGTATTACCGCTTACTCGTTCCTTGTATTCAACCTTCTCTGCGCTCCCTGCTTCGCGGCTATCGGCGCTATCAAGAGAGAGATGAACAGCGCAAAGTGGACATGGTTCGCCATAGCTTATCAGTGCGGCTTTGCTTACTGCATCGCCCTCATGATAAACCAGTTCGGCGGACTCTTTACGGGCAATGTCAGCATCGTCGGCATGATTTTCGCGGTCGCGGTTCTCGCGGTCATGATTTACATGCTTGTGCGTCCCTATAAAGAGGCAACGAAGCTCACCGCAAAGGTCAAAGTAAACAAATAAACAACAGCCAAATTTCGTGAAAGGAAGTCGGTCGGTATGCTCACTTGGTTCGCAAACAATCTTGCCACAATAATTATAAGCCTTGTACTTGCCCTTATCGTCGTGCTTATCATAGTCAAGCTCGTAAAAGATAAGAAAAAAGGCAAATCCTCCTGCGGCGGGAACTGTGCCCACTGCGCAATGGCAGGCTCCTGTCACAAGGAATAAAGAAACCGGAGGGGGAGCAAAAAAGCTCTCTCTCCTGTTTTTTCACACGCATTTTCACCCGTGCGGCATCTGTCGGTCGGACGACGGTCGAACATAAAATTTCAACAACAAAAAACAAAGGTTAAAAATATGACGGACTTGAAAAAACTCACGGCATCAAACTTAAAATATCTTCTCACGCTGCTGTGTCTTGACGACGGCGGCGCGGGTGTACGCTGCGTCCGCCTTGCGGACAGGCTCGGCATATCTAAGCCGAGCGTGCACAACATGATGAACACGTTTATCGAAATGAACTTCATCAGCAAAGAATCCTACGGCAGAGTGGTATTCACCCGCGAGGGGCGCGAAGTCGCCGAGCGGTATGCGGAGTACTACGAATCGGTGGAAACGCTGCTCAAAAAAGCGATTCCGTGCATCACCGACTGTTCCGCCGCGACGTACGCACTGCTTGCGTCGCTTTCGGAGGACGACCTTAGCAGTCTTTCCGCCGGGGGAAAACAGAAAGCCGCCGCAGGGCAAAGCTATGCGTCGGCATGAAAGGAATCGGTATGATAAAAACGACACTCAAAATCGAAGGCATGATGTGCTCTATGTGTGAGGCTCACATCAACGACGTTATCAGGGGCAATTTTAACGTAAAAAAAGTTACCTCATCGCACGCAAAGGGCGAAACGGTCGTGCTGTCCGACGAAATGCTCGACAGCGACAGGCTTGCGTCGGTGATTGCCGACACCGGGTATGAACTGAAGGATGTAATCTCGGCGGAGGAACAGGAGGAAAAACATTCTCTGCTCTCATTTTTCCGCAGGAAGTAAAGAATCGACGTCGGACGGAGACGCGGCTTTGTCCCCGTCCGCATTTTTTTTCTTTTGTGTCCACGAGCGTCTGTATTCCGTCGGAGTTTTTCCCGTCTGCGCACGGAATCGGCGGTTCATCGAACGCAGCGAGCCGAAACCGCATTCGACGGCAATGTCGAGTACGGTCATTTTTTTGTTTTCGAGCAGATAGCATGCCTTGCTTATACGGTACTGATTGAGATACGCGTTGTACGGTATGCCCGTGCATTTGCCGAAATAGCGCGACAGATAGCCGTAATCGTACCCGAGCGCACGCGACAGTGCGCCGAGGGACGCGTCTGTGTGGTAATTCTGTTCAACAAAATGAAATATCCTGTAAAGCAGCAGCTCCGTATCTCTGTCTCCCGCCCGATATTCGGCTGTGCTGTCAAACAAGCCGCACACGGTGTAGAGAATCCCTTTCAGCAAAATCGGATTGGAATTAACCGCGTCCGTGACCGTTCGCTCCGTCATTCCGCCGGCGAAAAAGCGGTTGTCCTCGGGCAGTTTGCCCGCGGTTTTTTCGGTATACGCCTGCACGAGCCGAGGGGAAAACAGGCAGAGAAAGTGGCGGCTCGACGGCGCGGCTTCGAGAGAATGAATCTGATTCGGAAAAATAAGCACCGATTCGCCCGCCGAGAGCAGATATTCCTTTTCACCGACGGCAACGCGCATTCTGCCGTCGGTTACGGTTATCCATTCAAAGCAGTGGTGCATATGCGACGGAAACGAAAAATCGCAGGCTGTTTCCACATGGCAGTAGTCCGCGTCGAGCGAATGACGGAATTCATAAAACATTGTCTGTGCCGCTCCCTTCCGAGCTGTTCAAAAAAACAAATTTTGTCTGTATATTATACCATAACTGTCCTGTTTTTGACAAGCATTTCTACTATAATGGATTGGGAGAATATCTTCAGCAGTTTACGAAAGGACGACAGTATTATGTATTATCCGAATATTCCGAAAATCGCCTACGAGGGCAGGGACGCAAAGACAGGCTTTGCGTTCCGCTACTACAATCCCGACGAAGTAATCGCCGGCAAAACGATGCGCGAGCACTGCAAATTTGCGATGTCCTACTGGCACACGATGTGCGCTGAGGGCACCGACATGTTCGGTGTCGGCACGATGAACAAATCCTACGGCGGCGGCGACCCGATGACCGTTGCTCACAGCAAAGCGGAGGCGGCGTTTGAGTTTATGGACAAACTCTCGCTTGATTATTTCTGCTTCCACGACCGCGACATCGCGCCCGAAGCCGACAACCTCACCGAAACGAACCGCCGTCTTGACGAGATAACCGACCACCTCGGCGAACTCATGGCAAAATACAACAAAAAGCTCCTCTGGGGCACGGCGAACTGCTTCAATCACCCCAGATACATGCACGGCGCGGGCACATCGCCCGACCCGGATGTTTTCGCATTCGCGGCGGCGCAGATTAAAAAGGCAATCGAACTTACGGTTAAACTCGGCGGCAGCGGCTACGTTTACTGGGGCGGCAGAGAGGGTTACGAAACCCTGCTCAATACCGACATGGGTCTGGAGCTTGACAACATGGCGTACCTTCTTCGCCTTACGTCGCAGCACGGACGCAAGATAGGCTTCACGGGCGACTACTACATCGAGCCGAAGCCGAAAGAACCTACAAAGCATCAGTACGATTTCGATGCCGCTACGGTTATCGGATTCCTGCGTCAGCACGGACTCGACAAGGATTTCCGCCTGAATATCGAAGCAAACCACGCCACTCTCGCGGGTCACACCTTCGCGCATGAGCTTACCGTGGCGCGTGTAAACGGCATGTTCGGCTCTATCGACGCAAATCAGGGCGACATGCTCCTCGGCTGGGACACCGACCAGTTCCCCACAAACGTTTACGACACCGCACTTTGCATGCTTGAAGTCCTGCGTGCCGGCGGCTTCACAAACGGCGGTCTTAACTTCGACGCAAAAACGCGCCGCGGCTCGTACACGCCCGAAGACCTCGCCTACAGCTATATCGCGGGCATGGACGCGTTCGCTCTCGGTCTGCGCATGGCGGACAAAATCCAAAAAGACGGCCGCCTTGACAGCTTCGTCGCAAACCGCTACGCGGGATACAACGACGGCATCGGCAAACGCATCATCGAACGCACCGCGACAGCGGAAGAACTCGAAGCGTACGCTCTCGCAAAGGGTGAGGTAAATCTCCCCGCAAGCGGCAGACAGGAATATCTCGAAAATGTGCTGAACGAAATTCTGTTCGGCTGAAACAAATAAAAAACAGTGCCGTTGTGCATGTTCGGAGGTCTTTTGCACGGAAGAATGCGCCGACGGCATTTTAAGAATACGGGAGAAAAATGAAATGAAAAAAGTACTTATCTTTCAGGGCGGCTGGGACGGACACGAGCCGCACCTGACCTCAAAACGTTTTGCAAAAATGATGGAAGAAGCAGGCTACACCGCAGAGATATACGACACGCAGGAGTGTCTTGCCGATGCAAAAAAGCTGGCGGAGTATGACCTTATAGTCGCCTGCTGGACTTCGGGCACAATCGAGAGCGAATATGTCAAAAACGTATCGTACGCCGTTGCGAACGGCACGGGACTCGCAGGCTGCCACGGCGGCATGTGCGACGCGTTCCGCAACAGTCCCGACTGGCAGTTCATCACGGGCGGTCAGTGGGTAAGTCATCCCGGCGGCGACGGAGTGGAATACACCGTAAACATCGTGCCGTCGTCAAGTCCCATTACGGAGGGTCTTTCCGATTTCGTCGTAAGAAGCGAGCACTATTATCTTCACGTTGACCCCGCCATAGAGGTGCTTGCGACAACGCAGTTCCCGAACGCAACGTATTACCACTGCTCAAACAAACCGATTCAGATGCCCGTCGCATGGACGAAATACTGGGGCAACGGCAGGGTGTTCTACTGTTCGCTCGGTCATCATGACGACGTTTTCGACCTGTTCCCGACCTCGGCGGTGCTCATGAAGCGCGGCATGGTTTGGGCGGCAGAAGGTAAGCAGTATGCGCTTGAGCACGGTCTGACCGCCGACCGCTTCGAGAACAACGCAAAGAATTATTAAGGAGAGAAACGAGATGAAGAAAGTTAAAATAGGCTTCGTCGGCACGGGCGCGATAAGCGGAATTTACCTCGAAAACATCACAAATACGTTTCGCGAAATCGAAATCGCCGGAGTGTGCGACCTTGTAAAGGAACGCGCCGAGGCGGCAGCCGAAAAATACGGCATACCGAAGGTCTATGACAGCGTGGACGAGCTGCTTGCGGACCCCGAGGTGGACATCGTGCTGAACCTCACGCGCCCGTACGAGCATTACAACGTAACAATGGCTGCACTGCGTGCCGGAAAGCATGTTTATTCCGAAAAACCGCTTGCCGCGTCGCTTGAAGAGGGACGCGAGATAATGGAGCTTGCCGCGAAAACGGGACTTTTCGTCGGCGGCGCACCCGACACGTTCCTCGGCAGCGGCATACAGACCTGCCGTAAGCTGATTGATGACGGCTACATAGGCAAGCCGATAGGCGTGGCGGCTTTTATGATATGCAGAGGGCACGAAAGCTGGCATCCCGACCCGGATTTCTACTATCAGTACGGCGGCGGTCCGCTCTTCGACATGGGACCGTACTACCTCACCGCGTTCGTGAACCTGCTCGGGCCCGTCGCGGCGGTGTCGGCAATGACCGAAACGAATTTCGCGACAAGAACAATCACGAGCGAACCGCATTTCGGCGAAACGATTGAAGTGCACACGCCCACGCACATAATGAGTAATCTCCGCTTCGCCTCGGGCGCAACAGGCACGCTGTTCACGACGTTCGACGTGCACTATCCCGCGCAGGCGCGATTTGAAGTCTACGGCTCCGAGGGCACGCTGTTCGTTCCCGACCCGAACGATTTCGGCGGTCCCGTGAAGCTCTACCGCCCCGAGCAGGGCGAAGTCGTCGAAGTGCCGCTGTGCTTTCCCTATTCGAAGAACAGCCGTGCGCTCGGTCTTGCCGATATGGCAAAGGCACTGACGGAGAGAGACGGCAAGTGGTTCCGCGCAAACAGTAAACAGACCTTCCACGTCCTCGAAGTCATGGACGGAATCCTCAAATCGGGCAGAGAGCACCGTGAGATTGAGATTGAATCGCGCTTTGAAAAAATGCCGCCGATGGCAACGGGACTGCTCCCGGGTGTTCTCGACAGCTGACGTATTTTGCGCGGTAAAAAAGCTTTTTGCCGCTCCAAGCGTGAAGTGATGCTGCGGCGGCAGCGAAAAAAAGCCGACTTGACGCAGAAACCAAGCTGACGGGCGGCATGGGTTCGACTCCCGTCAGCTTAACGCCGATGCAAGGCGGCGGGGTGCTTTAAAAATGAAAATCAACACCGTGTCTTATAACGGACGCGGTGTTTTTTCTCCGATGAAATGTAACAAAAACATCGGTTTTCGGAGCGAAATGTTGATTTGAATACTGCTGTGCGGTAAAATTAAATGCAAATATCAAAAGAACAGGAGAGAAATATATGGCGCACACTCCCTATCTCGTTAAACCCGGCGACGAGTCCTGCTATGAATATTTACAGGGCTGCTACGGCAGAATTTCAGCCGATGTCGGCGATTATGCCGCATTTGTCAATCTCGACTGCAAGACGATGATGAGCGAAATGCTTGCGGACGTTGAAAAGCTTGCATCGTTTCTCGTTAAAAAGGGCATAAAACGCGGCGATGTCGTTACGGCGTTCCTGCCCACGTCTCCGCATGCCTTTATCGTTTTTTACACACTGAGCAAAATAGGTGCGATTGCGAATTTCGTACATCCGCTCACGCCTCCCGCCGCGCTCAGACAGATACTTGACAGCACCGATTCAAGGTGCGTGCTTATCCTTGACAGAGCCGTCGGAGCTTACGCTCAGGTGCTCGGCGATACGATGACGGTGGTTTGCTCCGTGTCGGATTATACGACGGGCAAAATAAAAGAGCTTGCCAAAGCCGACGACGACAAAAATTCAAGCGTACCCGAGGGAGACAATATTTACCGCTTTGCCGACGCGCTGAACGAAGCGGGCGAACCCGTTCCGACGGTAGAGGCTCCCGGACGCGAGCCTGCGGTTTATCTTCACGGCAGCGGCACGACGGGCAAGTCGAAAACGGTCATTCTTTCCGCGCAGGCGATAAATAACGTCGCCTACGGCTCGTATTATTTTAACGAAAACTCTCCGCACGACTACGGCAATTCCTACAGCCTGTGCATTTTGCCGTGTTTTCACTCGTTCGGAATCAGCAGCGGTATTCACTTCTGCACCTGCAATGCGTTCGCGGGAATCATCATGCCGAAGTTCGACCCGCATAAGGCAAACGACTATATCAGCCGCTATAACGTTCAGTACATTTCGGGCGCGCCGAGCATGTTTATGAAGATGGCGGAGCAGGACAATTTCTATAACGACGGCATCAAAAATCTCGTCACGCTTTATTCGGGCGGCGATATTGTCAGCGAGAGCTTTATTGAGGACTTTAATGCCGCTCTCAAGGCGCACGGCAGCAACGCGCAGCTGTTCAGAGGCTGGGGTCTTACCGAAATGGGCGGCGTCTGCACCACCAATTTCCCCGGCAACTGCAGAGCGGAGTCTATCGGCAAGGGTATTACCGGCATGAAAATAAAGGCGATTGACGAAAACGGCAACGACCTGCCCGCAGGCGAAAACGGCGAGCTCTGCACGTCGTGCGACACGATAATGAACGGCTACCTGCCCGACGGCACTGCCGAAAACGACGGAATATACGTCGACGAAAACGGTGAAAAGTGGGTTCACACGGGCGATATGGGTTATGTCGACGAGGACGGATATGTCTTTTTTACGGGCAGAAAAAAGCGCATTATTATTATTTCCGCCTACAATATCTACCCCTATTCCATTGAGCAGAAGGTTATGACGCTGCCGTTTATCGACGAAGCGTGCGCCGTTCAGGGCTACGACGAGAACGCAAAGCCGCTCGTAAAGCTCTGCATTTCGCTCAAGGACAAGTCGATGACCGAGGACGAGGTAAAGGAAAAGGTGCTTGATTTCTGCACGAAGAACCTGAACAGCTTCTCCGTTCCGCGCAAGATAGTCATAATGGAAACGCTCCCGCGTACTAAAATGGCAAAGCTGGACTTCATGTCTATGTCCGACCCCGTGCCGAGATGATACCGCCGTAAGGATTGAAAGGAGCACTGTAAAAAAGCTCCGAAAAGGAACGCTGCCGGGCGGCATGGGTTCGACTTCCGTCAGCTTATGTACGTCCGTCGCCTGACCAACGGCAATTGCGCATGTTTCGTGACGCTCCCCGCTCAGTGCGCGTTCCCTGCGGTGATACGGACGGATTCCGATAAAAACAAAATAACCCCTGCCGCGTTTATCGGGCGGCGGGGGAAGGTAAAAACAAAACGGTGAAGCCGCTGTGCCTCACCGTATGTTTTTTATTTAACTGCTTCCTTGAGAGCTGCGCCGGCTTTGAATCCGGGAACCTTGCAGGCTGCAACCGTGACCTTTTCGCCTGTTCTGGGGTTGCGTGTTTCTTTTTCGGCTCTTTCGCGAACGTCAAATGTGCCGAATCCGATAACCTGAACCTTATCGCCGTTTTTGAGAGCGTCTGTAACAGCGTCGAAAACCGCTTTTGTTGCTGCCTCCGCATCTTTCTTGGAAAGTCCGGACTTTTCGGCTACTGCCGCAATAAGTTCTGTCTTGTTCATCTTTTTTCCTCCTGATTTATTCCAAAGCCGGCTGATTCCGGCGTTTGTTCGTTCTTTTCGCCCGATTTATTTCGCGGCGGTCTGTTTTTTCGCTTCGTCCCAAAGCCTGTCCAGCTCTTCAATCGGAGCGGATTTCATGTCGATGCCCTGTTCCTGTGCAAGGCTTTCCGTAAGCTTAAAGCGCGAAGCGAACTTGTCCGTGGCGGCGGTGAGCGTTTCTTCGCCGTCGACGTGCGCAAAGCGGCAGACATTCACACATGCAAAGAGCAAATCGCCGATTTCCTCGGCGGTGTGCTCCGCGTCGCCGTCGCGTACGGCTTCACGCACCTCGTCCGTTTCTTCACGGACCTTGTCGAGCGCGCCCGAAATATCATCCCAATCGAACCCCGCCTTTGCCGCTTTTTGCTGAATTTTCTGCGCACGCATCAGCGCGGGCAGCTCACGCGGCACGGAGTCAATGCTTTCCGATACGGTTTTTTGGTGCTTCGTCTGCATTTTTATTGCGTCCCAGTTCGTCAGCACCTCGCCCGCGGACGAAACGGTGACGTCGCCGAACACGTGCGGATGGCGCACTATCAGCTTTTTGCATATTTCGTCGCACACGTCGTCGAACGTAAACGCGCCCGTTTCCGTTTCCATTTGCGTGTGGAGCATGATTTGAAGCAGCACGTCGCCCAATTCCTCACGCAGCATCGCGGGATTTTTTTTGTTTATTGCTTCTATTACTTCATATGTTTCTTCTATGAAATTTTTCCTGATGCTTTCGTGTGTCTGCTCCCTGTCCCACGGGCAGCCGCCCGGAGCGCGGAGCACGGCGATGATGTTGACGAGATCCGACGCGGTGTATTTGTCCTTAAATTCAAAGTCGCCTGCCGTAAATATCGCCGTCCTTTCCGTAAGAGTGCCGACTCTCTCTGTGCGTTTTGTTTTTTCAGATACGCGCCATACGGGACATTGCGTCCCGAAAGTGCGCCGAACAGCGGGAAAATGCGCGTTTTGACGAGGATTTGCCCGCACGCGATATTTTACCCTAAAAGCCCGTATTTTTCAAGTACTTTTGCAATATTTCTCCCCTTGGGCAGCATTATTATGTCTTCTCTCGACAGAGAGCGTGTCGCGAACAGTGAAAGTGCGTAGCAGACGACTGCCGCGAACACTGCGGCAAACACCGCGATATTGTCTGCGGAGAAAAATCCGCCGAGTCCCTGTTCGGGAATCAGCTTTTCGTATATGCCGTTCACCGCCCACGCGGCAATCCCCGAAAGGGTCGCGCAGAACAGGGGCTTTAGAAATGTGCCGCGCCAATCGTACCGCACTCCCGCAGCCTTTGAAAGTGCTGCAAGACCGTACGTGACCATGACGATGTTGCAGAGTATCGAGCCTATCGCCGCGCCCTGGATGTTCACCGACGGGATGCTCACGAGCGCGAAATTCGACACGAGCTTTACCGCCGCGCCCGCTGCCATTGCTTTTATCGGCACGTCGGCTCTGTCCACCACCTGAAGCATATTTGTTATCGGTTGGGTGAGCGCAAGGAACACCACCGAAATTCCGTACATCATGAGTATCGGCGCGACGTACGGCAGCGCGGGCGCATTCACCTCGCTCGAGCCGTATATGAGCTCTAAAAGGTCGGGGGCGAGTGCGACCATGCCGCTCCCTGCGGGGTACGCAACAAGCAGCGTGAGCCGTATGACCGACTGTATGCTTCGGTCGACCGAATGCGCGTCACGGCTGACCCATGCGCGGGTGAGCACGGGAATCGCACTCAAGCCGAACGTTACGGTGAAGGTCGGAACGATATTTTTTATTTCTATTACGGTATCATACGCGCCGTAGAGGTAGTCCTTGAAGTTGACAGCCGTTTCGGGAGTGAAGCCGCGTGCGGAAATTATGCCGGGATACATCGCTGCCACCGTGTCAAAATCGGTCGAAAGAACGTACATAAGGCGGTTCGGAATTACCCAGTTGTCAATTAAAGTCGTCACATTGAAAATAAGTGAACTGACGGCAATCGGTACGGCAAGCGCGACAAGCTGCTTTGCGAGTGTTCCGAACGGCTCCGCGTCGGGCGACAGGCGTGTCTCACGTGCGGTGACGGAGTGTCGGTCAAGTCTGTGACGGAGAATAAGATACAGCAGTCCCATGAGAGAGCCTACGGTGACGCCTGCTATGGCTGCTGCGGCAGCCCAAGCTTGCTGCTTTTCGGTGATTATGTCTCTGAAATAAGGGATTTCGTCCGCGAACGATGCGCCCGTGCCGATTACGATGTTTATGAACAGCCAGCCGAAAATCAGCTTGCCGCCCGCTTCAAAAACCTGCGATACGGCGGAGGGGGTCATGCTGCCGAGTCCCTGATAATATCCTCTGTAGCCGCTCATTACGCAGCAGAAAAACAGCGACGGCGCAATGGCGATAATCGAGGGAACCGCGTTCAGAACACCGTCCGACACCGAGGACGCAAACGGCACCGAAACGAGGACTATTACCGCTGTTCCGACGGCACCGAGAAATGCAAAAAGCCAAAAGGACACCCTAAACAGCTTTTTTACGTCCTTATAGCGTCCCTGCGCTGCCTTTGCGGCAACCATTTTTGCCACGGCTGTGGGAAGACCCGCGAGGGCGATAGAGTAAACGGGCGTGTAGAGCGCGTAGGCGGTCGCGTAGTAGCTCTTGCCCTCCATGCCTATTTTGTACGTGACGTATATTTTGAAAAATACGCCGATAATTTTTACGGCAATGATTGCCAGCGACAGAATCAGCGCGCCGTTTATCAGCGATTGGTTCTTTTTTGCCATGCCGTTCCTCCCGTCTTAACTGCCTGTTCAGGTTATTCGCAGACCGCTTTTTTCTTTGCGTTCAAGCAGCTCGTCAAAGCGGTCAATATATTCATACGGATATTTGAAGTTATATATTCGTTCGACTTTTTCGCCGCCGAACGACGTGAGCTTTGTCACCGCACCGCCGCCGCAGGCAACGACGGAGTGCAGCTCCTCCATCATGTAAATGTTGTAAAGGCTTTCCGTGCCCGGCTTGCTCCAGCCGATGTTTTCGAGGTTGCCGATGCTTTTTGACTGGCGGTACATGTAGTACGGCTCATACCCGGCAGCGGTGAGCGTTTTCTGCGCAAAATCGGTCATTCGTGCCGTGTCGCGGCAGACGGAATCCGTCTCATGCTCCGTGACAAGGCTTGCCGAGCGTTTTAAGGCGAGAGTGTGCACCGTGATGTTTTCGGGTGCGAGAGCGACGGCTTTTTCGATGCTTTCACAAAAGCCTGCGTACGTGTCACCCGTCAGACCCGCGATAAAGTCCATGTTGATGCAGTCGAAGCCGATTTTCCGCGCAAGTAAATATTTTTCGATCGCGTCCGCGCCCGTGTGCGGTCTGCCGATATTTTTGAGAACCGTGTCGGAGAACGTCTGCGGATTGATGCTGATGCGCGTTACACCCGCGTTTTTGAGTACGGTCAGCTTTTCGCGGTCAATTGTGTCGGGTCTGCCCGCTTCGACCGTAAATTCACGTGCGCGGCTCATGTCGAACGAGGTGTTGAGCGTGTCGGTTATCCTTTTCAGGTCTTCCGCCGAGAGAGACGTAGGCGTGCCGCCGCCGATGTAAACGGTTTCAAGCTGCAGTCCCGCGGCGCGTGCAAGACGCGCGGAAAATTCGATTTCGCGGCACAAAAGGCGTATATAGTCGGGAATAAGCTTTTTTGCGGACGCTATCGAGTGCGACACGAACGAGCAGTACGAGCAGCGCGTCGGGCAGAACGGAATCGACACATAGAGCGAAAACGAGTCCGGCGTGTTGAGCGACACCGCGCGTTTTTGAGTCTTCGCGACCGCCAGAGCGAGGTGCGACTTCTGTTCGGACACGAGATATTCTTTTTCAAAAATTTCGAGAGCCGCGCCGTCGCCTTTCCTGTCCGCAAGGCGGCGCATAAGCTTTGAGGGTCTTACTCCTGTGAGAATGCCCCACGGCGGCACGGTGCCCGTCAGCTCGGACAGTACGTGCACCATTGCTTTTGCGAGCTGCTTTTCGCCGTCGGGAATGCCTGCGTCAGCTTCGTGCGGCGGCAAAACAAAAGAATATTCCGCTGTTTTTCCGTCGAGTTCCGCTCTGCAAAAGTACTCCGTGCCGTTGTTTTTGTCGGCTTCACGCGTAAACAGACGGCGGGGTTCGTCGCTGTCCGAGGGCGCGTCGGCAAAAATTATCTTCTCGAGCGGGAAAAATATCCGCACTGTTTTTTCGCATTCGTATAAATAAGCATGTCCGTCGGTGTAAATTATCATAAGCTGAGTTAACTTCCGTTTGTTCGGTCGGGGATTCCGACTTTTTTGATTGTTAAGCTTCTGTTTTTGAGTTTTATGTTCGGTGACTGTGCCGTCAGTGCATGAAGCCGTTGTGTTCCTTTTCGAATGAAAGGAGCGTTGAGCTGCCGTGACCGGGGAAAACGCGGTGCTCGCCGCGTATTTCGGCAAGCCTTTTGAGCGAACGCATCAGTGCTTGCCCGTCGCCGCCCGGCAGATCCGTGCGCCCCGCCGACAGACGGAAAAGCGTGTCACCTGAAAAAATTTCGCTTTCGGTAACAAAGCAGACAGAGCCTGCAGTGTGCCCCGGTGTCGCGAGAACGGTTATTTTTGTTTCGCCGAGGGCGATAATATCTCCGTTATGCAATAATATATCCGCTTTTGTCAAGCCCTGCGCGGCATATCCCATGCTCGCGTTAAGGCTTTTGTATTCGTCCGAAAGGCACGGCGCGTCCTCTTCGGAGATGCATATTTTGCCGCCGTATTTCTCCCGCAATTCCTTTGTGCCGCAAATATGGTCAAAGTGACCGTGCGTCAGCAGAATATATTCCAAATGCGAAGCATTTGCGCGGCGAAGCAGCTTTTCAAGGTCGCCGTTAAAGACAGCACAGTCCACGGCGGCGGAAAGTCCCGTCGCTTTATCGGTAATAATATAACAGTTTGTTGCGTACAAGCCTATGGGCGCGGCGGTTATATCAAGCATGGCTTTTACCCGAATTTCTCCATTCGTCCGTGTCAAAAATTATTGTCACGGGACCGTCGTTGACGAGGGACACCTGCATATCCGCACCGAAAACACCCGTGTCGACCCTGCGGACTCCCTCGTGTAAAAGGCGGCTTACAAAGTATTCGTACAGAGCGTTCGCTTTTTGCGGCGGTGCGGACGGGGTGAACGACGGGCGGTTGCCTTTTTTTACGTCGGCGCAGAGAGTGAACTGCGAAATGCACAAAATCTCACCGCCGATATCGAGAACGGAGAGGTTCATTTTGCCGTTTTCGTCCTCAAAAACGCGCAGCTTGGTGACTTTCGCCGCTAAAATATCCGCCTCTTTTTCGGTGTCGCCGTTCATAACTCCGAGCAGCACCGTGAAGCCGTGTCCGCAGGAGCCGACGGCTTTGCCGCCGACCTCTACGGACGATTTTGTCACGCGCTGGATTACCGCGCGCATCAGGCGTTGCCCCCGTTTTGACCGCTGTACGTGCCGTCGCCGCTGTTTACATCTTCAAACGGAACGCTGTTGTCCGGTGCGTCGGGAATGACGATGGCGCAGATGATGTACGCCCAAAGTCCTATTGTTCCGGTAACGCACAGAACCACGCAGATAAGACGCACTACGGTGGAGTCAATGCCGAAATACTCGGCGATGCCGCCGCATACACCGCAGAGCTTGCGGTCACGGCGTGAACGGTAAAGCTTTTTTGTCATAAAAATCACCAATCCTTTGAAAAATATCGTTAAAAATATGCTGAATATGTAATATTTTACACAAAATGAAGTCCGACGACGGGGCGGTCGGCGAGGAAGTGCTCGCGTTTTCTGCAC
>CAVFAD010000012.1:20651-39449 GCA_963620305.1 Bacteroidaceae bacterium
TCTGCACACACTCACGCGGCAGGCGGGGAGACGGCAGGCGGGGAGACGGCGGGCGTGGAGACGGCGGGTCGGTCGGCGGTCGGCGGGGAGATGTCCCGCTTTTTTAGGTCAACGCGCTTTTGCTTTTTTTGCCGTGCGGACGGAAAAGGGTTTTATATGTCCGCGCCCGAGCGGTCGACGCTCAGCACGCCGTTTATCTTGCCGAGGCGGGACATGACGCTTTTCAGGTGCTCGACGCTGTTGGCATTTACGGTGATATTTATCAGCGTTCTGCCGTCTTTTGTGTCACGAGTGTTGATGCTCTGCACCGCAACGTGAATCGAATTGAGCGTGCCGAAAATTTCGTTCATCATTCCCTTTGTACTCAGAACCGTGAGAAGGAGCGATGCGTTGAAGTCGGTTTTGACGACCGAGTTCCAAAAAACCTTTATCCACCGCTCGGGTTCCGCGCTTTCGGAAATCTGACGCGGCACGTTGGAGCAGTCGCGTTTGTGAACTGAGACACCGTGTCCGCGTGTGATAAAGCCTATGATTTCGTCTCCCGGAATGGGATTGCAGCAGCGCGAAAGCTTGACGAGGCAGTTGCCGATTCCCTCGACCACAACGCCCTCGCTGCTGACGGTTTTCGGCTGTTTTGTCAGCTTCGGAGCGGTCTGCTCCGGGACGGAGGTGAATTTTGTGTACTCGTCCTTTATCATGGGCATTATCTTCGAGAGGATTATGCCGCCGTAGCCGAGTGCCGCAAAAAAGTCATCGGCGGAAGAAAGCTTCTGTTTTTCCGCTATTATTTTGAGGAATTCCGCCTCTTTTTCGCCCGTGAGAGCTATTCCGTTGCGGCGAAGCTCACGTTCGTATTCCGCTTTGCCTTCGATGATGTTTTCTTCGCGGCGTTCTTTTTTGAACCAAGAGCGTATCTTTGTGCGTGCTTCGTTCGTGTTTACTATTTTCAGCCAGTCGCGGGAGGGACCCTTGCCCTGCTGCGAGGAAGTCAGCACTTCGACGATTTCGCCGTTTTGTACCTTGTAGTCAAGCGGAACAATGCGCTTGTCGACCTTTGCGCCGACCATTTTGTTGCCGACGGCGGAGTGAATCGCATAAGCGAAGTCGATGACGGTTGCGCCGAGGGGGAGACAGATAACGTCGCCCTTCGGTGTAAAAACAAACACTTCGTCGCTCGAAAAATCGCTTTTCAGAGTGTTGACAAGGTCTGCCGGCTGTCCCGATTCGCTCTGTGCTTCAAGCAGATTGTGTACCCAGCCGAGTCCCTTTTCGATGCGCTTGTTGGAGTCTGGGTCGGTGTAGCCGAGCTTGTATTTCCAGTGCGCCGCAACACCGAATTCCGCCGTGCGGTGCATTTCGTGCGTTCTTATCTGAACCTCAAACGGCACGCCCTCCTTGCCTATGAGCGTCGTGTGCAGCGACTGGTACATGTTCGGTTTGGGGGTCGAGATGTAGTCCTTGAAGCGTCCCTGAATGGGCTTGTACATATCATGTATCACGCCGAGGCAGTTATAGCAGTCGCTGACGGTGTCCACGATAAGGCGGACTGCATAAATATCGTATATTTCTTCAAAGGACTTGCCCTGCATATACATTTTGCGGTATATTCCGTGGACGGATTTTATTCGTCCCTCGATAACCGCGTCGCTTACAACTTCTTTTATACGTGCGCCGATTTTTGTCTTGATGCTGTCAAGAAACTCCTTGCGCAGAGGCTCCTGCTCGGCAAGGGCCTTTTCTATTTCGCTGTAGGCTATGGGGTCGAGGTAGCTTATCGCGAGGTCCTCGAGCTCTTCTTTTACGGGTCGGATACCGAGACGGTGCGCTATCGGCGCGTAGATTTCGATGGTTTCGCGTGCGGTGTCGCGCCGCTTTTGTTCGGGCACGAATTTAAGCGTGCGCATGTTGTGCAGCCTGTCGGCAAGCTTGATGATTATTACGCGGATATCCTCGCACATTGCAAGCAGCAGCTTGCGCAGATTTTCGGCTTGCTGCTCCTCTTTGCTTGCGAGAGGAACCTTGCCGAGCTTTGTTACACCGTCCACGAGCAGTGCGACGCTTGCGCCGAAATTCTTTTTTATGTCATCGCCCGTTACGGGAGTGTCTTCTACGGTGTCGTGCAGGAGAGCCGCTTCGACGCTCTGCGCGTCCATGCCGAAGCCGATGAGAATATCGGCTACCGCCACGGGGTGGATTATATACGGTTCGCCCGATTTGCGCCGCTGACCGGAATGCGCCCCGAACGAAAAAGCGAA
Organism: Bacteroidaceae bacterium; assembly: GCA_963620305.1. Lineage (GTDB taxonomy): Bacteria > Bacillota > Clostridia > Oscillospirales > Acutalibacteraceae > RUG806. Next base: position 22,907 of record CAVFAD010000012.1, read on the forward strand.
CGCGCGTTCGACTGCTTCGGCATCCTCTGCCGAATAAGACTTTTTTACCTTGTCGGCAATAGGCTCGTAAAATTCGTATCCGTCACACATTTCGGTCACCTCCGTTTCCTTTGTCGGAATAACCCACGCGGCGCAGGATGTCGCTTTGCGTCAGGTCAACCTTTTTATTTGTCTTTGCCGTGCAGAGTCCGTCGGCGGTCTGAGTCAGCAGACCCGCCTTTATCAGTGCCGACACGCACAGCCTTGCTTTTCCCGCACGCTCGGGAGAGTCGCCCGTGCGCAGCGCGAGCATCTCGGGAACGGTATGCAGGGGTTCGTTTTCTTTTATGTATTTATAGATTTTTGCAATATAATTTCTGTCGGGGCGCAGCTTTGCGGCATCGTCTTCGGAAATGCTTTCGCCGCGCAAAACGGCATCGCACCGTGCGAGTCCGCCGAAAACCTCATCATCGTTACAGCCTGACGGACGCATGTCCTTTATCTGAACCGAGATGCCCGTTTTCCCGCGAAATTCGTTTTTTTCGATTCGTACGGCAGCGTCGACCGTATCGCCGACGGTGAAAGGGAACTCGGCTTCGGTGACGTTGAACCACACCGCCTGCACCGTCGCCTGAGCGCGTGAAAGAACAACGCGCAGATGCTTTCCGTTCCCGAGCGGCTTTACGGACGTGACCGTCATTTGAAACAGTCCGAAAACGGGAGGGGGATTTTCCGCGCCGAACGGCTCCAAAAGGTCGAGCGAATCGAATATTTCGGGCGTGATGTTTGCGGGGTTCAGCCTGCAGTCGATGTTGAGAGAGGGGTAGATGTCACCGACGGCGGCGGCATATTCGTTTATTTTTTTTCTGAAAGTGTCAATGTTTTCTTTTTCTATCGAAAAGCCTGCGGCAAGCGTGTGTCCGCCGAACTGAACGAGAAGATCCGCGCAGGCACTGAGCGCGGAGTACATCGACAGTCCGTCTATGCTCCTGCACGAGCCTCGGCAAACGCCGTTTTCGGGGACGGAGATGACTATCGCGGGCTTTGAATATTTGTCGACAAGCCGAGCCGCCGCTATGCCGACGACTCCCGGATGCAGATTTTCTCCCGCAACGACCGTGATTCTGTCGGACAGGTATTCGGGGTGTTCTGCAAAGACCTTTTCCGCAGCCTGCGCTATTTCGGCTTCGGTTTTTTGCCGCTGTGCGTTAAGGCGGCACAGCGTTTGCGCGTATTCGCGCGCTTCGTCCGCGTCGTCCGACAAAAGCAGATAAAGAGCCGTCATGGCGTTCTCCATGCGCCCCGCCGCGTTTATTCTCGGCGCGAGCGTGAACGATGCCGTTGATGCCGTTACGGTTTTATCCGCGTTCCCGGCAGCCTCCGAAAGAGCGGCGAAACCCGGACGCGACGAATTTTGCAGCTGACGCAGTCCCCGCAGGACTATCGCGCGGTTTTCGCCCGTCAGAGGAACTATGTCGGCTATCGTGCCGAGAGCCGCGAGATCGCCGAGCTCCTCGATCATCGTTTCGCAGCTGCCGCCGTCAAGTGCGGCGCAGAGCTTGAGCGCGACTCCCACTCCCGCAAAATCCTTAAAGCGGCTTGTATCGTCCTCTCGGTGCGGGTCAACCGCCGCATCCGCATCGGGCAGCTCCGCGCCGACCTTGTGGTGGTCGGTCACCACAAGAGAAATGCCGTGTTCTTTGAGTATTTTTGCTTCTTTTATTGCCGAAATGCCGTTGTCTACCGTGACAACGAGCGAATATCCGTTGTTCAGAATGTGCCCGATTCCCGTTTCGGTAAGACCGTAGCCGTCGTTAAGCCGCGACGGAATGTAGCAGTGAACGTCCGCGCCCGCCGCTTCAAGGTAGGAATAAAGCAGTGCGGAGGAGGTAATGCCGTCGCAGTCGTAGTCACCGTAGACAAGTATTTTTTCGCCGCTGTCGATTGCCGCGCGTATGCGCTTGACGGCTTTGTCCATGTCTTTCATTTCAAACGGCGACGAAAACGGCAGTGCTTCACAGTATACGAAATCGCGTATTTTTTCTGCGGTATCGTACCCGCGCGACAAAAGCAGCAGTACCGCAAAGCCGTCTATCCCCGTCTCCTGCGCGAGGACGAGTGCCTTTGCCTTGTCATATGGGATTATGTTCCATGCGTGCCTGTTCAAATAGAAGACCTCTGTTCGTGTGAGCCGATGCGGCTGCCTATATATAAAGAAATACAATGTGCTATTATATATGTATACCATATCTGCGAAAAAAACGCAATATTCAAATAAAACACGAAAACGGAAAATTTCCGAAGCGGAGAGCGGGAGGCTGTACGGCTTCTGCGCGAATGTCGGACGTTCGGCGCGGGCGGCAGCGGTAAAAGTGCGGGAAAAACAAAAAAAGCCGCAGCGTGAAAGAAGCACCGGCGGTGCGGATGTTGTGCGGATTTTGGGAGGAGAGCGGCACGGTGATGCGGGGAAAAGAAAAAACCGCAGCGCGGAAGAAGCAGCGGCGGTGCGGATGTTGCGCGGAGAGCGGCGCGGCAGTACGGATTTTGCGCAGGGAGCGGTACGGGTGATATTCGGTGGGGTTTTCTGTGCGCGGCACGGGTGATGTTCGGTGAGGGTTTCGGTGCGCGGGGCGGGAACGCTTTTTTAGGGGGCGGCGGGATATCGGGAAGGGCGGTGCCGTCAGACCTCGCGAAAGCCGAGACGGGTGTAGTACGGCAGCCTCTCCGGTGCGCACATCAGCCACGGGATTTTGCCTTTTTCGAGCGAAGCGCGGCAGCAGGCAAGGCAAAGCTCGGCGGCAAGTCCGCGCCCTCTTTTGTCGGCACGGGTGAAAACGTCGCCTATCAGCGCGTATTTTTCGTTTTCGGCAACAATTGACGCAGTTGAAGCAAGCTGTCCGTCGGTATCGAACGCACCGAAGACCGTGCTAAGGCTGCGCATTGACGCTCTGACGCGGAGCGTATAGCGCATTTCGTCGCCGACCGTCATTTTTCCGTCGGTCACAAGAAGAAACGTCTGCAAAATCCGAACTCCCTCAACAATACGCGCCGACGGCTGCGCTGCGGGTATACCGGCGCAGTACTGCACCGAAAAGGGGACGCTTCCGCTGATTTCGCCGAGCGGGGAGACGCTGCATGATGTCCGTATTTCCGCAGACTGTCCGTCGAAGGCGCAGGCGGTGCCGCCGAATGAAAATATCAGCCTTTCCGTGATACCGTTTGCGTTTTTTCCGACAAGAAAACGCTCGGCGGCTTTTTCGCCGTCAAGCGCACAGTGCATGAACGGTTCGCATCCCTCGCGAACCATCCGCGTTATTCTTATTATTTCCCGCAGGTCGGTCTTGCCCGAGGGGATTGTGTATGTGAGTCCGCAGCCGTTCATTTTCCGTCGGCGTACGCGTTATTTTTGCAAGAGCGCATCAGTCGTTTTCTCCGTCTTTGTCCTTATCGCTGCGGAAGAATTTGCCGTGAAGTCCGGGTTTTTCGTCTTCATCGCCGTCTTCGCCGTTATCTTTTTCGGTCTGCAGCTTGCAGACTATCGTTTTTTCGATGCGGTGGAACTGAACGGACTCCACCTTGACGGAGAGCTGCTCCGTTTCGAAGGACGGGGTCGCGCCGTCGGCGGGAACCGCGCCCAGTATGCTGAGGACATAGCCGCCGAAGGTTTCGCAGTCTTCGCAGCCGAGGTGAATGTCAAGCTCTTCCTCGACATCCTCTATAAGAGCAGTGCCCCATATCTGCCATGTGCCGTCGTCGAGCTGCTTTATATCGGGTTCGCCGCCGTTTTCGGCGAGGGTATCCTCGTCAAATTCACCTACGAGACATTCGAGAATGTCGGTGAACGTCACGACACCTTCCATTCCGCCGTATTCGTCAACGACTACCGCAAACTGCTGACTTTTTGCCTTCATATTCTTGAACAGAACGTCAACGCGGACGGTATCCGGTACGAGATAGGCTTTTTTGACCGCCTGATTCAGCACGTTGTCCTTTGATTTGTTTTTGAGACGGAAATAATCTTTTGCGTTGAGTACGCCTATAATGGTGTCGACCGTGTCGCCGCAGACGGGGTAAAACGTGTGGCGGCTTCTGTGGATTATTTCTTCCCATTCTTCTACTGAGTCGTCCATGCTGAGAATGTCGACCTGCGTGCGGTGGGTGGCGATTTCCGAAACTACGGTGTTGTCAAATTCAAAGACGTTCTGCAGCAGCTCCTTTTCCTGCTTGCCTATTGTGCCCTTTTCGCTGCCGACATCTATCATCATACGTATTTCTTCTTCGGAGGCGGTGTCGTCCTCCTCGTTGGGGTCGATGCGGCACAGGCGCAGCACGCCGTTGGTGGACACGCTCAAAAGCCACACCACGGGCGCGAACAGCTTTGAAATAAAGGCAATAAGTCCCGATACGCCGAGCGCGAGGCTCTCCGTCTTTTTCATTGCGATACGCTTCGGAACAAGCTCACCGAAAACTATCGTAAAGAACGACAGTATGAATGTTATAAGTATGACCGAAACGGAGCTGATGATTCCGCGTCTCGTTTCGTTTATGCCGAAGGACATGAGCCAATTTACGAGCGGCTCCGAGAAGTTGTCGGCGGCGAAAGCCGAACCGAGGAAGCCTGCCAGCGTTATTGCGACCTGAATGGTGGAGAGAAAACGTGCGGGCGTGCTCGTTATTTTATAAAGACGCTTTGCGCGCTTGTTGCCCTTTTTTGCCATTGCTTCAAGCTTTGCGTCGTTCATTGAGATGATAGCTATTTCCGCGGCTGCAAATATCGCGTTGAGCGCGATGAGAACTACCTGAAGTATCAGTTGCGGGAGAATATCCGTCATAATTGTAAAAACCTCCGTTTAATCACAAAAAGCATAACCCGCCGGTCTTTTTCAGACCCCGAGCCATGCTTTGAATTCACTTTATTGAATTATACAAGGGAACAGGTGATGTACTGTCGCCGTCGGCGGTATCCACTGTAACTTATCCTTTCATGTATATTACTTGTCAGTATATCATTGCAAAGGCGGTTTGTCAATATTAAAAAAAGCGCAATAAATCATCATTCGGACGTTAAATGCGGGCGAAAGGCGAATATCTTGTGCTTTTTGTATGCATTGTGACTGTAATTTCCGTTTCACCGACAGATATTGCGCGATTGTTTACAAAGCATTCATAAAAAAGTCAAACACAAGTCTGAATTTATTTACCGATATGTGCAGCATGTTTAATAAGCTTTTAATATTTCGGCAGTAAAATGTATGCGATGACTAAAAAGGAGAGATGTCACGTGAAAAATGAGGTTTCATACGGCGGAGAAGAACTGTATCCGCTCACTCCCTCGCAGCAGACGATGTATTTTATGATAAAGTACAGTCTGCACAAGCAGGTCATTCAGATTCCCTCGTCGTTTGCCGTCGGGGAAGAAATTGATTTCAGGCTGCTTGCAAGAGCGCTGAACATCGAAATCGGGCGCAATGACTGCATGCGGCTGCGCTTTGTCAAAGATGACGGCGAAATAAAGCAGTATTTTCTCCGTGAATACAAGCTTGACGGAGTACGCTGCTTTAACTTTAAGGACGAAGCGGAGCGCGACGCGTTTTTCGGCGGCGATGCGTCGTCACCGATACGTTTTCTCAAAGACGAAACATACAGAATATATTTTTTTACCTGCGGCGGAAAAAGCGGAGTGTATCTCAACGTTTGCCACATGGTGATGGACGCAATGGCGGTGATGCTTTTTTACCGCGACCTTTTTGCCGTTTACCGTTCGCTGAAAAACGGCACGCCGATGCCGCCGCCGCTTGCGCGTTTTGAAGAAAAGATAGGCGAGGAGCTCGAATATCTCAAAAGTCCCCGTTTCGCGTCCGACGCGGAGGCGACGAGCGCATATCACAGGCGCGGTGGAATGCCGTATTACTGCGGCATTCACGGCCCCGAGCTGCTTTACGCTCAGCGAATAAAGAAAAAAGACCCGTCCCTTACCGTTCCCTCCGCCTATGACCCGATACACGACAGCTGTCTGCTTTACCGTGCTCATATTGATGCGAAAACGGCTGCCGAGATGCTCGGCTTCTGCAAAAACAACGGTGTCGCGCCCGAAACGCTCCTGCAGTGCGGCTTCCGTCTGCACGTGTCGCACATAAACGGCGATATAAACGACACGTTTATGATGGTTCTCTGCGGCAGACGTGCAACAAAAAAAGACCGCAATACGGGCGGATGCCTTGCGCAGCCGTTTATGACGCGGCTGAAGTACACGAACAAAACGACGTTCGGAGAGCTGCTTGACGAATGCGCCGCCGTGCGTGCGGAGCTGTACAGGCACAAGGATTTTCCGTATCTTTCGTCGCGCCGTATTCAGCAGGACCTTTACGGACTGTCCGCTTCGCAGGGACCGTCGTTTATGATGTTCACGTGGCTGCCGCTCGACACGGCTGTGACGGGAGCGGAATTCAGAGGTTACAATCTCGGCAGGTACGTCATGCCGATGTACGCGTTTTCTTACGTTTCGGCGGACGGCGGAATTGACATTGTGTATATGTACCGACCGAATATTATCTCCGCTCCCGATGTTTTTTCCTTGCACGAAAACGCCGTGCGGTACATAAAAGAGGGCATTGCCGCGCCCGAGACAACCGTGTCGGAGCTTTGCGCGGACAGATAGGGAGAGCGGACAGACAGGGAGAAGCTTTTTTATGAAAAATAAGGATGCGGAACAGGCGGCTGTGCTCGGTGCTCTCAGAGAAAAAATGTACGCGTCGGGCAGGGTCGAAACGCTGCGGCAGCTTCTTGAGCGCATGAAAAAATTTTACGGCGGCAGGCGGCAGTTTGCCGAAAAGATAAAAAACGAAACGGTATACTACACGACCGACTGTTTTTACGGTGATGTACGCTGCGTGGGGCAGATGCTTTTGTCGCTCGGCGGGAACGTGCGCGCTGCCGTCGTCGGCGAAAATTCGTATAACTGGCTCGTGTCGTTTTTTGCCGCCGCGGTGTCGGGAGGCGTTGCGGTGCCGATTGACAAGGAGCTGTCGGACGAAAAGATAGTGCGGCTTGCCGAAAAAGCCGACTGCCGCGTCATGTTTTTTTCCGCCCCGTATTCGGGCGCGGCGAAAATGTTTGTTGAGGGCGGCAGCGGACGCACGGCTGTCTGCATCGGCGGAAAAAAGCGCGGCATCGACTGTCCCGACCTCGGCGACATAAAAAATTCCGTGACGGACTTTGCCGACTTTGACCGTGCCGAGCCGCAAAAGGACAGTGCAGCCGCGATAATTTTTACGTCGGGTACGACAGGCGCAAACAAGGGCGTTGTGCTGACCCACGGCAATTTCTGCGCCGATTTTACGGCTTTGGCGCACACGATAAAGCCCGTAAGCACGGCAATGGCTGTACTGCCGATGAACCATGTGTACGAGTTAAGCTGCATTGACATGACGGCGATTTACATGAATGCGCTGCTTTACATAAACGACAGTCTGCGTCGGTTCGAGAAAAACTTTGACGAATTTCATCCCGAAGCCTTGGCAGCCGTTCCGGCTCTCCTCGATTCGCTCTATAACGGCATCATCTCCCGCGCAAAAGAGGAAAACAGGCTCGGAGGACTGCTTCGCGCGGCGAAAATCAGCCGCTTTCTCTTGCGTTCGGGCATTGACATACGCGGCATTCTGTTCGCGGATATTAAAAAGCGTTTCGGCGGAAAATTCCCCGCAGTGTCCGTCGGCGGCGCACCCGTGAACGGCGAAAAAACGTCGTTTCTCGCCGCGATAGGCTTTGATATCTACGTCGGCTACGGACTTACCGAAGCCTCCCCGATAGTCACGCTGAACTGTAATGCCGTGAAAAATCCCGACAGCGCAGGCACGTGTCTGCCGTGCTGCGAGCTTCGTATCGCGTCACCCGACGAAAACGGTACGGGCGAAATAGAGGTGCGCGGCGAAAACGTCGCGAAAGGGTACTGCGGCGATGCCGAAGCCGACCGACGGTCGTTCGACGGAGAATGGTTCAAAACGGGCGACTGCGGCAGACTCGGAAAGCACGGCGAGCTGTACATAGTCGGACGCATAAAAAACATTATAATACTCGACAACGGCAAAAACATCTGCACCGAGGAGCTTGAAAGACACTTTACGGAAAATTCCGAGCTGATAAAAGAGGCTGTTGTTTTTGTCGCCGAAAACGATACTCCCGCAGGCAAAAAGAAGTGCCTTGCCATGGTCGTCGAAACGGAGAACGCGCTTTCCGACGGACTGCCGTACGGCGAAATTTCCGAAAAGGTCAAAGCGGAAACGGCTCGGCTGAATGCGCTGCTGCCGCCGTATGAGCGGATAGCGGATGCCGTAACCGCCGCAGGCGAGCTTAAAAAGACGTCTACCGTGAAAATCATCCGCAGCGAAGCGGAAAAGATATATTACGAACAAAAAAAGAAAGGCTGAATACTTATGGACGAAAAAATGAAGGAACTGCTGGCGGAATACATAGATGCCGACCTGTCCGAAATTACGGAGGAAACCGATTTCAGAGCCGACCTCGGAATGGATTCGCTGCAGCTTGCCGACCTTGCGTCGCGTCTCGAAAACGAATACGGCATCACGCTGTCCGACAGGGACGCGATGAATATCCGCACGGCGGGCGATGTGATGAGGCTTATCGAAGAATAAGCGGCGTGCGGCGCGGAATATGCAAAAAGCGCGAAACGTGTGAAACGTACGACCGAAATATATGTAGACAAACCGACCGAAACGTGGTACTATTTTTTCGGTCGGTTTTTTCGACGGAAGGAAAGTGTTGATTATGAATACCGCCGTTGCGGCATTACTGGAGAAAAATTTTGAAAAATACGCAGACGAGCTGAAAATACTCGTCGACAAAAAGAGCGTCCGCACCGCACCGGACGGCGAATTTCCGTTCGGGCGCGGCTGTGCCGAGGTGCTTGACGAAGCGGAAAAGATACTGAAGCTGCACGGTTTTGCAATGACGAATTACGGATACTTTGCGGGAGAGGCGGATTTGGGTCCCGCGCCGGAGCTTATGCTGCTGGCGCACCTTGACGTTGTGCCGGAGGGCGACGGCTGGACGAAAGCGCCGTTTGACATGACGCGCGAGGGCGATACCGTTTACGGCAGGGGAACGACCGACGACAAAGGCGCGGCACTTGCGTGTATATACGCTATGGAGGCTGTCCGCGACGTGCTCGGAGAGCCGAAAACGGGCGTGCGGCTTGTGCTCGGCTGCGGTGAAGAAACGGGCAGCGAGGACATGGATTACTACTTCTCAAAGCGTCCCGTGCTGAAGTACACTCTGTCGCCCGACGCGCAGTATCCGCTTATAAATATAGAAAAAGGTCGGTTTGCGCCTCTTTACGAAAAGTCTTTTGAAAAACAGACGGGTAACGTACGCATTGAGAGAATCGACGGCGGAGCTACGCAGAATATAGTCCCCGGCAAGGCCGGTGCGCTGATTTTCGGTGAAGAAAAAGAAACGCTGAACGCACTTTGCGCTGCCGCCGCACAAAAGACGCGCACACGCTTCAGCGTTACCGAAGCGGACGGCGGCACGTACGTGCTTTGTGAGGGTCAGAGTGCGCATGCGTCCACACCCGAACTCGGAATAAACGCGCAGACGGCTCTTATCGAGGTGCTTTCACAGCTCGATACTCCGCTTAAAGACACGCTTGTTTTTCTCAAAAATACATTTCCGCACGGCGAAACGGACGGAGAAAGCTTCGGTATTGCGCAGGGCGACGCTCAGTCGGGCGCACTGACGCTCAACTTCGGCGTGATGTCGTTCGACGGCGAAAGGCTCGTGTGCGGCTTCGATTCGCGCTGTCCCGTATGCTCGACGGACATGAGTGTAAAAGCTCCGTCGGATGCGGCATTTGCGGACGGCGGGTTCGTTCCCGTCGGCGAAAGCAGTCTGCGTCCCGCGCACGTCGTAAGTGAAGAGTCGCCTCTTGTGGCAGAGGCACTCAGGGTGTATGAGGACATGACGGGGCAAAAGGGCGAATGCCTTGCGATAGGCGGCGGCACGTATGTTCACGACATTCCGGGCGGTATTGCGTTCGGCATCGAGTTCCCCGGCAGAGATTATCGTATGCACGGCGCGGACGAATTCGCCGACATAAACGAAATGCTGCTTACCGCGAAAATGTACGCGCAGATAATCATTGACCTTTGTTATTAAAAAATCGGACGGAGAATATATATGAATGCAGAATTGCTTGCGCCCGCAGGCTCGTTTGAGGGACTTAAGACCGCGCTTCTTTTCGGAGCGGACGCCGTCTACTGCGGCGGACCCATGCTCCAGCTTCGAGCGGGAAACACCTCGTTTTCGTTCGAACAGCTGCAAAAGGGCGTCGAATACACCCATTCGCTCGGCAAAAAGCTTTATGTCACGGTCAACTGCTTCGCTCAAAACGACGAAATTCCGCTTGTCGGAGAATACGGCAGAAGGCTGCTTGATATAGGCGCGGACGCGGCCATAGTGTCCGACCTCGGCGTGCTTGCCGAACTGCGCGAAAAGTGCCCCGCGCTCGAGGTTCACATCAGCACGCAGGCAAACACTCAAAACTACAGGTCAATAGAAATGTGGCACGCGCTCGGCGCAAAGCGCGTGGTGCTCGGACGGGAAATGACGATGGCTGAAATCGAACAGCTGAAAGGAAAAATCCCGCCCGACTGCGAAATCGAAGTATTTGTGCACGGCGCGATGTGTATGGCGTATTCGGGGAGGTGTCTGCTGAGTTCATTCATGAACAACCGTTCCGGCAACAGAGGGCAGTGCTCCCAGCCGTGCCGCTGGAATTATTATCTTGTCGAGGAAAAAAGACAAAATATGTTCATTCCCGTCATTGAGGACGCGGGCGCGACCGCCGTGCTGTCGTCCACGGACCTTAAGGCGATAACGTTTCTCGACCGCCTTGCGGAGGCGGGGGTTACGTCCTTTAAGATAGAGGGACGCATGAAATCGCCGTATTACGTTGCAACGGTCGTTAACGCCTACCGTCGGTACATGGACGGCACGGCTACGCTCGAGCAGTGCGAAAACGAACTCGAATGCGTCAGCCACCGCCCGTATGCCTCAGGCTTTTATTTCGGCGAAGCGAAGGCTTCACCCGAAAACGACGGACTGTACCGTCAGACCTGCTCGTTTATCGGAATCGTGCTCGAGGAAATATCGGACGGCACGTATGTTGTGGAAATGCGCAACCGCTTCGTGAAAGGCGACGAGCTTGAAATTCTTTCCCCGCATTCCGTCGGCGAAAAAATGACGGTGCTCGGTATCGTCGGAGAGGACGGCTCCGAAAAGGACGAAGCCGTACTCGTGCAGGAAAAGGTCACCGTTCGGTGCGGCAAAAAGCTGTTTGTCGGCGATATGTTGAGAAAACGCATATAAAAATCGCATATTTTGTTGACAAGCAATCATAAACTATATATAATAGAAACACATCCGTGTAAACGGAACAATCGAAAGAGAATAAGGGGTTAGAGTATGGTTCTTTACATAGTCTACAACAACATCATTATCGCTTGCGTTATCGCCGCTCTTATCGGCGCGGGCGCGGCAATGCTCGTTTTCTTCCTCCAAGGAAAAAAGGACGGCACACAGTCTGCTCCCAATGCGCTTGTTGCGGGACTTGCCGACCATGCAGAGGATTTTGCAGGCATGTATGAAGCTGTGTATGCCGTTTCGTGCGGCAGAGTCGGCAGAAAAAAAGACGTTTTCGATATGTGGTCGGCAGCCGTCGCAAATACGGGCGATGCGGCATTTATCGAGGCATTCAACAAAAAGTGCGGCGACTACACGACATGGAAGCCTTCCAAGAACAAAAAGTTCGTCAAGGCTGCCGGAAAGCTTGTTAAAGCATTCTTTAAGGCGGGTATCGTGAGAAGCCACGATATTTACATCATCGGCGACGACACCACCGCAGAGAAATATCATCTTGCGGGCGACGGTATCATCACAGTCGACGAGAATTATGAGGTTCTCGCTCCGTTCTGGCAGTTCGGCGATGTTATCCTTGAAAAAGGTGTAATCAAATAATTTTTACAGCGCAAAGACCGCATCTGTGTGCCGCAGGGTATGCAGGTGCGTTTTTTTGTTCCGGGACAAAAAACGAAGCAAATCGAAAAAAACAGAAAAAAAGTATACAAACTTTTAGTAACCGAAAAGGTAGGGAAAAGCCGTTTTTCGTCAAAGTGCAGCAAAGCTGATATACGAGATTGTGCATATTGCACAAATGAATCTCGGACGGGAATCAGGTTTTATTCGTTTTTGATATGCGGGCGGCAGAAAAATTGTTGTGCAATATGCACAAATATAACTTTAATTTGTTGTGCAAAATGACTTGACAAATCGTTTTTTTTGAGTATAATAACAGCTGTAAACAAACGAAAGGAGTCTTCACAATGGTAGTTAACAAAACAGTAGCGGCAAGAGAAAATGAGCTTATCAAAGAGATCGGCGCAATGAAGAAATTCACCTTCAGGAAGCTCCTCAAGGTCATCGAGCTTGACGCTCTTATGAATTACTACAACAAGTAATTCTGCGGGGCGGTGGGTTCTCCCACGGAGCAGCTTTCCCGTGCCGGCGGCTATAGTGCATGGTTGCCGTCGGCTTTATATACAGCATTTTTCTCCTCTCCTCTTTAATATCGGTTGCCCTCAGGGGCAATCGGTGCCGATAACGTTTCCTTACGGAGCGTTTACATACAAGACGGTATGTCCCCGATTCGGGCATTACCGTAAACGGAAAAAAGACGCGTCCCCGATTCGGACGGTCACACAAAATTTGCAATGCCCGCAGGGGCACGGCAAAGACATTTACAGGGTACTGCATGGGCGGTGCCCTTTTTTTGCGTCTGTTTTGCTGTGCCGACGCTTTTCTCGCCGTTTTTCGTCGGGCGGGGGTTTTTCGGTGTAATTTTTGCCGTACCGCCTGTTTTTCGCCGCTGCGTTCGGTTTTTATTGCGCCGTGTGTCTTGTGCGGACGTATTTTTGCCGCTGACGCTGTTTTTTTTGGCGCCTGCGTTTTTGCCGCCGTCGGTTTTTTGCCGAGGCGGTTTTTCTGTTCGGACGGTGTGCTGGCGCGTGTAACAAAATAAACGGCGGTGAATACAATAAAGAAGAAAAACGAAACAACGGGGGTAACGGTATGAATAAAGAAAAAACGGCGTCAATGTCTTCACCTCGCTTTTTTCTCGGAGCGAACACACCGAGCGGATTTTATTCGCTGTTCGACGAGCTTTACGAGCCGGAGGACGGTTGGAGGCTTTTTATTGTCAAGGGCGGACCCGGCACGGGCAAATCCACGCTTATGAAAAAGGTTGCGGCGGAGTGCGACAGGCGGGGGTGGTACTGCGAAAGGATATACTGTTCGTCCGACCCCGACAGCCTTGACGGGGTTATAATTCCGCATAAGAAAATAAGCATATGCGACGGCACTTCTCCCCATACGGTCGAGCCGCGTTTCCCGGGGGTCAGCGAAACGACGGCAGACCTCGGCTGCTGCCGAAATGACGTAAAGCTGCGTGAAAATTCTTCGGAAATAATCGCACTGACGCTTGAAAATTCCCGCGAACACAAAAAGTGTGTCGGCTTTCTGAAGGCAGCGGCGGCGGTGTCGAACAACATAAAGGCACGGCTTTTGCCAGCGATAGACGGAGTAAAGCTGCAAAGGTTTTCGGAAAGTCTTGCTTCAAAGGAGCTCGGAGACGCATCGGGAGAGCGGGGACGGATAAAAAGGCGGTTTCTCGGTGCGCTCACACCGTTCGGAGAGGTGCTTTTTTATGACACGTTTACGGATATGTGCGAAAGAAGAATTGTGCTGGAGGATACGTTCGGACTTACCGCAGGGGCGATAATGCGGTACATGGCGATTGAAGCCGTCGGACGCGGTTATTCGGTCATTGAATGTCTGTCGCCGATGTCGCCCGACGGTACGCCGCTTGCCGTAATGCTGCCCGAAATCGGACTCGGACTTATTGCCGCAGACCGCAGCCATGCGTGTCCGTTCGAAGCGACGCGAACGGTAAACTGCAGTCGCTTTTTGAATGCGGACGAAGTCAGACGGCACCGAAACAGAATCGTTTTCGGCAGAAAAACATACGACGAGTTTATTTCCGAGGCGCTCAAAAAGCTTGAAAACGCAAAAAATATACACGATAAGCTGGAAAAATATTATATAGAAGCAATGGATTTCGGAAAAGTAAAGCGCGTTACGGATAAGGTAACAGGAGAAATATTCGGCGACGAAAAAAAATAAAAAAATTTTTCAAAAACACCCGTTTTAGGGGAGAAATCTCCCGAACGGGTGTGTTATTATCCAAGCGTCGACAAACAAAGACGCCGACAAACATAAAAATGACGAAAAAAAACAAAGCTGCAACGTCAAGTTTAATCCATGCGATGTTCGTCGGTCGCCACACGTTTTGTGACCCGTTTACGTTTACGGTCGCGCCCCGTTCGGTGCGCGTTCCCTGCAGAACCCGCCCGCTTCATACCGAAAAATGCACATCACCCGACCGTATCACCGTAGGGAACGCGCCCGCTTCATACCGAAAAATGCACAACACCCGACCGTTTGATACCGAAAAAAGTTGGTAGCAAGAGTGAGCCGTCGCGAGTTTGTTTACAAGCGAGCAGGTGAACCGCAGCGAGACTTTTTTCGGAAGCGAGGAGCAAGAAAAGCGGGCGGATGTCCCGTGTTACTACGCGGGACGGAGCAAAGCGGTCTTTGCGACGAGCGGGGGAGGGAGGTGAGATTATCGAAAGAAAAAAGCGTCCCGTGCGCAAAAAGCGCGGGGTTCCGGTAAAGCCGGAGGACTGTTTGGCGGAGGCATCGGACATAATGTGCCGTGCGACATACCGCGCGATAAAGAATGCGTGCGGCACGGAGAGCGGGGACGGAAACGAACAGACCGCTGCGAAGTCCCTGAAGGAGTACTGGTCGGTGCTGAAGGAAGCGTTGTCCGTGACCGGCAGCATAAACGAAGACGGCGACAGCGCAAACGCGCTGTATGTGGTCATGGACGAGTGTGCGGACAGATACTCGGAGTAGGGCGGTTCGTTTGTTTCGAAAAAAGTATTTTGAGAATGCTGCCGTGACGCATTCCGACAGCATTGTGAGGAGTTTTTTATGGAAACACTTTATCCCGGCGTACCGGGGGAAACACAAAAAAGGTTTTTGGAGGACACGCACCGTTTCGTTGCGTTCGGCGGTGCGCGCGGCGGCGGCAAGAGCTGGGCGGTGAGGGTCAAGGCGGTGCTGCTTGCGCTCAAATATCCCGGCATAAAAATTATGATAGTCCGAAAAACCTATCCCGAGCTTCGGGCGAATCACATAACTCCGCTGAGGGAGCTTGTGGGCAATGCGGCTGTATTTAAGGAAACCGCAAAGGAATTTCTGTTCAAAAACGGTTCGGTAATCAAGCTCGGCTACTGCCGCAACGTCAAAGACCTTGACCGTTATCAGGGCACGGAAGTGGACGTACTGTTTCTGGACGAAGCGACGCAGCTTACCGAGGAGCAGTATGACCGTTTCAAGGCATGCGTGAGAGGTGTAAACGGATTTCCGAAGCGCGTTTACCTCACGTGCAATCCGGGCGGGGTGGGACATGCTTTTGTAAAAAGGCTGTTCATCGACAGGGCATACAAGACGGGCGAAAATCCCGACGATTATGTTTTCTTTAAGAGTCTTGTCACGGACAATGCCGCCCTTATGGAGAATGACCCCGAATACATAAAGCGGCTTGAAGCGCTGCCTCCGAAGCTGCGAAAGGCATGGCTTGACGGCGATTGGGACATTTTCGACGGTCAGTTTTTTGAGGAGTTTCGCGACGATCCGTCACACTATGCGGACAGACGCTTTACGCATGTCATCGAACCGTTTGAGATTCCCGACGGGTGGAACATTGTCCGCAGCTTCGATTTCGGATTTGCAAAGCCTTTCTCGTGCGATTGGTGGGCGATAGATTACGACGGGCGCGCTTACCTCATTTTGCAGCTGTACGGCTGCACGCAGACGCCTAATGAGGGCGTGAAGTGGTACCCCGACAGAATTTTTGAGGAGATTCGGCGCATCGAAACCACGCATCGCTGGCTTAAGGGCAAGAGTATAAGCGGCGTTGCCGACCCGTCGATCTGGGACGTGTCGCGGGGAGAGGCGATAATAGATTCCGCCGACAGGCACTTTGTGTATTTTACCCGCGGCGACAACAAGCGCATTCCCGGCTGGATGCAGGTGCATTACCGTTTGTCGTTTGACAGTGAGGGATATCCGATGGTGTATTTTTTCAACACGTGCACCGCTGCGATAAGGACACTGCCGCTATTGCAGTTTTCCGATGTCAATCCCGAGGACCTCGACACGTCGCAGGAGGACCATTTTGCGGATTCGTTCAGATATTTCTGCATGTCGCGCCCGATAACACCGCAGCACTGCGCGGAAAAAATACCGTTCGAAGATGATCCGCTGGAGCTGAACACGAAAAAGTACGGACAGTATTCGTACAGGTAGAGACGGCGTTCCACCCGCCGCCCGCGACACGGGGCATGTGCAAATATTGTTCGGTCGG
>CAVFAD010000013.1:0-26299 GCA_963620305.1 Bacteroidaceae bacterium
ACCCTGCCGTCTGCCGTGCGAATCATATCCTCCGACAGCAGCGTGCCGTTCTTCGGCGCGGACAAGGCATCGGTCAGCTCACACAGCAGCTGCGGTACAACACCGAGTATCTCTCCGCTGAGTGACTGCATCCGTTGATTGATAAGTACGATTCGTCCTATAGGGTCGGCAAAGCAGATGCCCATAGGCAGATCGTCCACCGCCTCTCTTACCGAGTTCAGCGAAAGACTGTTTTTCGCCCTGCGTTTTTCCTTGGGGAACGCAACGGCGATATGTACCGCCGTCAGTAAAAGCAAGGCGGCGCAGACAAGCCACGGCAGTCCCTGTACGGCGGAAACAACCGCAGCTGTCGGCTGTTTTTGCACCGCGCAAAGAAGCATAACGGCATTTACGGCGGTTATTATTCCGCATGGCAGGCATTTTCTTACGGGTGCTCTGTTGCTGTGCTTATAAATAAGGAGTCCCGCCTCGGCGGCAAGCACGGTAAACAGCAGAACGGACAACAGGGTTGTATATCGGTCGGGCAGGGAGATAAAAGAGGTCATCTTACGTCACCTCCCGCATTAAGGGTGAGCAGGCAGGTCTGCTCTCCGTCAAGGCTTTCAAATTCTGCCTGCGGGTACTGCCGTGAAAGCACCGACAAATCCGCATCGCACTCGGCGGTAACGGTTATGCGCAGTCCGTCGCTTCTTCGCACGGCACGGACATCCAAGGAGCGCAGTCCGTCCGTATCCGTCTCCAGCACATCCTCGAAAAAGTCGTACAGCCTTGCGGCATCCTTTCCGCTCAGCTGCTTTTCGGTATCCACAAACAGGCTGCTCTCAACACCGAGCAGAGCGAGCGTGCGCAGCGACTCCGAAAATGCCATTTTCAGTTCCTCGCGCGACACTGTATATTCACGGTCGGCAAGCAGCTCCAGATGCTTGCGCCGCTTTATGTAGCTGCACAGCACGGCGATTTTTGCAAGAACGGCTTTTGCGCCGTCCGAATTCCGCTTCTCTCCCTGATAGACCTGCATAAGCAGGGCGATTTTGTCCAGCTGCTTCTGCGTTACCTCCTGCAAGAGGTCATAGAGGCGGTTTTGCTCCGCTATTTTGCGGCGTTTTTCCTCCATGGCATATTCCGAGCGCAGCAGCTCGTTTCGCTCCTGCCACTCCTCGCGCAGCTCCCTTAGCTCCTCCTCCTGTGCCGAAAGGTCGGAGTTGTTCTCCGTCCATACGGCATAGCCGCCGCTGACGGGCATGGTGTGCAGAGCAGTGCCGTCCGCAAGGGAGAGCGGAGCGGAAACGGCGGCTTTTATCTGTTCACCCGTCACAGGCAGTGCGTCGCGGGCACTGTAACGAACACAAAAGCTTCTGTCCGCTATCTGCGCCGAGCAGTCCGCCGATACCTCAAAAAGCTCGGTATAGCCGTAGTTTGAGCGAATCATACCGCAGATAATGCACCACTCGAAAATTATGACGACCAGTAAGCAGTACATAACCGTCATGTCGCCGAGCCAAAACCGCAGCCACGGAACCCCCGCGCAATAAACGGCGGTATAGACAAGAGCGAGGGCAATAGGCACAAGCGCGATTCTGAAATATCTCCTTGAATTCGGCAGCCGGCACCTGTTGTACATGACCCACGTAGCCGCAACTCCGCAAACAGCCATCCACCCGACAGCGATAAAATACCCCGCTCCGTAGGAGTAAGCGCGGTCGCTCCGCATAGCGGGCGGTATATCGGCGGGAAAGCGGAACACAAGCTGATGAAAATCGTTCGTAAGCACGGTAAGAAGAATTGCCGCGCTCACAAGCCAAAGAAGCTTCGCTTTTATGCCGACGTCCTCGCCGTCAGCCTTGCCTATGGTCAGTGCGGCCAAAAGCGCGGTCACGGGAATAAACAGCATAGGCAGGTAGTACAGATACCAGCAGACGCGCATTCCCGTCGGCGAGAGAACAAATTCCAGCTTTACGCTGCGGATATACAGCCAAAATATTATCAGTGCAGCGGCAATGAGCAGATACCGCCTCGTCGCCTGCTGCTGCACCGTGCGCTTTACCCGCAGAAGCCAAGCCGCAAACAGGGCAAAATATATGAGAACGCGCATAAGACCGAACAGATGCCCGCCCGCACCGAATTTTTCCGCCATGCCGAATAAATAGGCAAGGGCTGCGGCGATTGCCGAGGCGGTCAGTGCCCGCACGGTTCTTTGCCTGCTTTTCACGGTGCCGCCCTCCCTTTCTTTTCCGCCGACGGGAAAATGTAAATAACCGACGGATAACCCGAACGGCTTCTAAGGCTGTGCATGCCTTTACACTTACGGATTATAGCATAGCTTTACGCTTTTCACAACCGTTTTGCCTGCTTTGCACCAAAAAAAGCGCCGCACCGCCGCGACGCTTTTTTGTCAGCCGAAGGCTGTGAATTTATCTTTTGAAGTGCTGCTTCATCATGCTTATAATTGTTGTGAAGATGATAATAATGACGGAGATGCACATCAGTGCAATCACCCCTGCGGGATTGCCGAGGTCGCCGGTGGACGGAGAAACGGTGTTGTCCTTCAGCTTTTCGGTAATGACATCGGCTTTTTGAAGCTCCTTCGTGCCGTCCCCGTCGGCGAAATACCTGCCGCAGCCGTCGCAGTACCAATATTCGATATTGCCCTCGGCTTTTTTCGTTGCCGCCTTTGCGGGGAAGTGCCTGAGGTTGGTGTGATTATCGGGGTCGGGCGCGCCGTAAGCCGTCTTACAGTCCTCACAGACCGCTCCGCTTCTGCAATTTGCCGTCCCGCCGTGACAGTCGTCCGTCAGGGTGTTATTCTCGTTGAGTTTGCTTGTACGGGTGTGGGTGCCGTCGCCGTTTGAGAGCCATTCGCTCCAACGGTGCCCGTTATATATTGTTATGGATGCCGCATTGTTCGCCTTGTCGAAGGCAGACACTCTGAACGTGTCCCATGTTGCTTCCTCATTTACCGTCAGAACAAGCACCGTCTCCCCTGTCTGGGGTATGCCGTCGAGTCTAAAATGAAGGAAATTATCGTCCGCAGCGGTCAGCGTTATATCCTCGTAATAGAATTTACCGTCCTCGGCACCCGAAATGACGGGCGGGGTCTTGTCGATTTTGTAGGTCTCCGTGACCTTTTCGGAGACGGCACCGCTGTCCTTGTGCCTGACATAAAATTCCAGTGTGCCGTCATTAGACTCCTCGGACACGGTAAGGCTGTCAACCCAGCCGTCCGAGCTTGTGAGGGAAAGCTGCCAGCCTTCATAAGCCGTTACTACGAAGTCCTGATTCGTCAAAACAGGGATGGTTGTGTGGTAGGTCGGCACCTTTGTGAGACACAATTTGTTTGAGCCAAGTACCTCTGTTTGGTAAAACACGTTGTCGCTGAAAAATACGGTGGTGTTGTTCGTGAGTGTAACGACGGTGGGACTGCTTGCAGGGTTCTCAGCCGTAATGCCTATCTTTGCCGTGCGGGCAAGAGACTTGCCGCTCTCGACCGTGACGGTCTTTCCGTTGAAGAGGTAGACATTGGAGGGTGAGCCGCCGGTGTATACACCGTTCTCAAATGTGCCGCCACTGACATTGCCGCTGATGTTCACATCGCCGGAGACGGTGAACGTGCCGTTGTTAAACACGCCGCCCCCGATGTTATCCGTAATGCTGCCGCCGTTCATGGTGAACGTGCCTTCATTGGCAACAGCACCGACGGAAGATTCCAGTGGGAAGAAGTTATTTTTAATGCTGCCGCCGTTCATGGTGAACGTGCCGTAATTATTCACAGCGCCGACGGGTAGACCGGCTCTGATGTTTTCAATGCTGCCGCCGTTCATGGTGAACGTGCCGGAGTTATCAACGCCACAGGCGTCGTCATTGTCGGTGATGCTACCGTTCCAAAGGGTGAGTGTACCGGCATTGTCGATACTGCCGAAATTCGTGATGCCGCTAATTTTGCCAACCGTCTCACGGCAGTCGGTGATAGCGAGCTTTCCAATCTTGGTAACGGCAATAGCGAGCGGAATGAATTTGATGGAGATGGTTTTGCCGTTGAGACAGAGGTTGACACCGTCAATGCCGCATTCCCATGTATTGCTGAGGGTCACGTCGTTCTTGAGGTAATAATTACCCTCTGCGGTGATTTCGCTGAGTGCTGAAATGCCTGTCCATGTGGCGGCTGTGTGCGCGGTGTGGTCGCCGACGCTGTTTTCGCCGCCGCAGACGCAGTGAATGTGGGGTTCCTCGGCAAATGCTGCGGTCGGCATAAGACCGAGCAGCATGCACAGTGTGAGCAGAATGCTGAGTACGCGCTTTTTCATCGTGGTTCCTCCGTTCCGCCGTCCGATGACAGCTTGAAGTTGAATTTTATTTCGAGCATTGCAAACAGGCTGCGCATGACCTTCATTGCGATATCCTTTATATCCAGCTCCGCCGCAAAGGCAAGCACCTGCTTTTGTTCCTCCTCGGGCACTCTGTATACACTCATCGCCGCCGTGAGAAAGCGTTCGATTTTGCGCCTCGGCGGGAAGTGAATGTCGCATTTACGTGCCATATAGTTGCGCATCAGTCCCGAAGTGCCGATTTCCGTTTCATAAAAATCGCTGTCGGTAAAGTCGGGGAAATTCGCGCCGAAAATTTTCTTCAGTTCCACTGCGGTGTGCAGATAGATATATTCCGCTGTCGACGGCAGTGAGTACGCCTCGGTATACAGCTCCCTGAGATTTTCATTAAGCTCGGTAAGAGCCAGCTGTATCGCCGTCTCGACGGCATAGATATAGACGGGCGGTCTGTCGCCCGCGATGCTCCTTGCCATGTCGAACTGCCCGCCGAACATGGTTTTTACCAGTTCGAGCAAAACGGCATCCTTGGTGGGAAACAGATGCTGAAAGCTGCCTCTCACGACATCGGCTTCCGCTGTAATCTGCGCAATGGTTGTCTGTTTATATCCCTGCTCCAAAAATAAACGAACGCAGGCGGTAAGTATCTTTTTCTTTGTTTCCATGCCTGCCTTCCGTATCGCCATAAGCTCACTCTTTCCTTTGATACAGATAATAGTACTCGTATTAAGTGTACCGAAAAATTTGGATAAAGTCAAGCGTTTTTATAAAATTTTTGTCGGAGAAGCGGCTTAGAAGCGGTTTTTCGGAAATATTCCGCCGTTTTCCCGTGCGCGAAATGTTACCCGCTGTCAGCTTTGCGCGAAATTGAGTCCCGACGCAAAAGAAAAAACGGCGATTTTACATCTGCGCTTCGGCACAGAAAAAAAATCACCGTTCGGGCAGAAAAAAAGCCCGATAAAATCGGACTTTTCGCAGGAGACATCTGTTTTGTCTCCGATTTTGGTGCGGATAACAGGACTTGAACCTGCACGCCGAAGCACAAGAACCTAAATCTTGCGTGTCTGCCGATTCCACCACATCCGCATATATGTCAGAATGTTGTTCGCCGCTTGCTGCCGTCTGCGGCTGAGTCCTGCCGACTTGTTCCGCCCGAAATTTTACGGGTATCCTTGTCGGGTGACTGCATTCGCCTGCGCGTTCGGTGCTGACGGGGGATGCATGCCCGCGATACGGCTGCCGCCGTGCTTTTTGTACGCAGCGGATGCGGACTTTTGTACGGGACAAGTGTACTGCGGGACGGGACAGATACATTATACCGAGCTTTTCGAAAATAATCAAGTTATATTTTGCCGTGTTTTTTTTCGGTTTTTTCATGTTTTTTTGCCGCGTTTGTTCTGCAGTGTCGGATGCGGGGGAAGGACGCGGTTTTTATATCGGCGGATAATGTGATTTCTTACATTTGAGGGTCGTTTTTTTACAAAATATCGCTCATTTTTTCTTTATTTAGCTACAATATGACAGGTACAAATTGACAATCGCAGTGCAGTATGGTATATATTGTATGAAAATACCGTCAATGATGATTTAATATGCCGCCTTTGTACAAAAAGTCCGCTTGAACCGAAAAAAGTACCGATTTGTGCGCATATATTCCCAAATCGGTTTGTTTCGGAATTATTGACGGAGTTGTGTGAGATAGTGTTCGGTGCGCCGCAAAAAACAGTGTTTTCCGCTGCGGCGGTGTTGTTGTGCGGGTCTTTCTGTGCTTTGCGGCATTGCTGTGGAAAAATGTCGCTTTCGAAGGTGAAAGAGGAAGGAAAAGAGGAAATGAATTACATAGTTTCGGCGAATACGGATATCGGAACGGTAAAAAACACGAATCAGGACAGCTTATCGGTCAAGGTGTTCAATACACCCATCGGTAGGATGTCCTTTGCTGTATTGTGCGACGGAATGGGCGGACTTGCAAAAGGTGAGGTTGCCGCTGCGTCGGTCATCAGGGCATTTGACGAATGGGCGAGAAACGAGCTGCCGCGGCTGTGCGGTGCGCCGCTCGACGAAAACGTTATCAGAGCGCAGTGGGAAAAGCTTCTGCTCGGGCAGAACGGTCTTATCAAGTCCTACGGTGCAAGACAGGGTGTAAGGCTCGGCACCACGGCAGTTGTGCTGCTGCTTACGGACACGCGGTATTTTATCGCCAACGTCGGGGACTCGAGAGCATACGAAATAACCGATACCGTGACTCAGCTTACGACCGATCAGACCTTTGTCGCACGTGAGGTCGCACTCGGTAACATGACGCCCGAGCAGGCGGAAACCGACGCGCGCAGGAGCGTTCTTTTGCAGTGCATCGGCGCATCGGAGGAGGTTTTCCCCGAATTTATTGTCGGTGAAGCTGCGGTCGGCGCGACGTATATGCTCTGCTCGGACGGATTCCGTCATGAGATAACCGCTGCGGAAATATTCGAAAAATTTCAGCCGGGCGCATTGATGAGCGCAACGGAAATGGACAGAAACGCGGTTGAGCTTATCGAGCTCAACAAGCAGCGCAGCGAACGCGACAACATATCGGTCGCCCTGATAAGGACTTTTTGAGGAGGAAAAATGAATGCTTGAAATCGGCTCACTTGTCGACGGCAAATATAAAATTCTGAACAAAGTCGGTCAGGGCGGTATGAGCGTTGTTTATCTTGCCATGAATGAAAAGGCAAATAAGCAATGGGCGGTCAAGGAGGTTCGCAAGGACGGTGTGCTGGATTTCGAATCGGTCAAGCAGGGACTTGTTGCCGAAACGGATATCCTGAAAAAGCTGAGCCATCCCAATCTGCCGTGCATTATAGACGTTATCGACACGGACGACTCTTTCATTATCATAATGGACTATATTCAGGGCAACTCCCTGAACAAGGCTTTGGAAGAATTCGGCGCACAGCCGCAGGAAATGGTTATCGCATGGGCAAAACAGCTTTGCGACGTGCTCGGATATCTGCACAGCAGGTCTCCCGCAATCATTTACCGCGACATGAAGCCCGCAAATATAATGCTGAAGCCCGACGGCAATATCACTCTGATAGATTTCGGCACCGCGCGTGAATACAAGGAAAAAAACCTTGCCGACACGACGTGTCTCGGCACCGTAGGCTACGCGGCGCCCGAACAGTTCGGCGGTATGGGGCAGACCGACGCGCGTACCGATATTTACTGCCTCGGCGCAACGCTCTATCACCTCGTTACGGGAATGAGTCCGTGCGAACCGCCGTACGAAATAAAGCCGATACGCGAAATAAATCCGACCCTTTCGAGCGGTCTTGAGCGAATCATACTCAAATGCACGCAGCGCAATCCCGAGGACAGATATCAGTCCTGCGCCGAGCTTATGTATGCGCTCGAGCATTATGAGGAGATAGACGACATCCACCGAAAAAAGCAGAAAAAAAAGCTCGGAGCATTTATCGGCGCCGCCGCAATGACCTTGATATTCGGTTTTACGTCTCTTTGGGGTTATGCCTCAGCCGAAAGCAAAAAAAGCGAAAACTACGAGCTGCTGCTGAAATCCGCTTCATCCGTTCAGGATTATTACGACGCAATACTCACCGATCCCGCGCGGACGGAAGCATATCTGCAGCTGAACAAATTCCTGACCGACGACTTTGCTCTGTCAAAAGAGGAGGGTATGCAGCTTCTTAAGCTGCAGATAGGTCTTGACAGCAAAAACGAAAGCGGATTTTCCGAAAATGTCAACGTGCTCGAATCGCTTAAAAAAGAAGATATCGAGGGTTATCGCGGCGTTTGTTACGAAATAGGGCAGTCTTTTCTGTTTTATTACGAAGTGAAAATTGACAGAGACAGATACTCAAACGCGTCGGTGTGGTTCGAACAGGCAAAGGAGAGCTATCCTATAGCGGGAATATACTGCGATATATCCGACTGCCTTGAGCTTATAAATCAGTATAACGGCTCCAAAATCAAGCAAACCGAGAAAATGTACGAAGAATACGGCAGGCTGTGGACGATGATTTCGGAGCTGAAAACGCGGGCGGACGGTTTTGACAGCGTTGATTCCAAGCTTCAGGTGTGGAATGAGATAGACGGCATGATAAATTCCAACATTGCGCCGCTTCTCGAAGTAACGACGAAGGAATCAATGAAAGAGCTGCTTTCGGGTATTCTCGCGGACGCGAACAGCGTAAAAAAATCCGTGCTTGAGGAAGATATAAAAAATTTGCGGGAATCGGTTGCCGAAACGGTGAAAAAGATTGATTCCGCCAAGGCTTAACGGGAGGTGACGGTTAATGACATATGATGTATACAGATACATATTTATCGCAGCAGCCGTTCTGTGCGGGGTAATGCTCGCAGTGTCGGTGCTGCTTTTCGTGCTTCTTAAAATTCCGAAAGCGGTCGGCGATCTTTCAGGCTCGACCGCGCGCAAGGCGATTAAGAACATTCGCGAACGGAACGAAGCCACGGGCGACAAGGCATACAAGGTCAGCGCGGTTAACGAGGCGAGAGGTAAGATTACGGACAGAATATCCCTCTCGGGTGCCGCTCCTGCGGCACAGGGGCAGATGCGCGGAATAAACACTTCAAAGATAGGTACGCAGGACCTGACGCAGACCGATGCTGCGAGTGAAACGACGGTGCTCGGCTTCAACGGCGGAGAAGCGGCTGCGGAGCAAGGCTTTGACGGTTCGTCTTCGGGTGAAACGACGGTGCTCGGCGCGGAGGCGGAAGCCTTGAACTTTACCGTCGAATACGAGATTACCTTTATTCATACGGATGAGATAATTTCGGCGGAGACAGCCGTATGAAAAGAAGACAGGCGGATTTTATCCTGTTCGGATTTTCGGTCTTCTTTTTGGGGTCGGCATCGGTCAGCTTTTTGCTGATGCCGCTCGAGAGCGAGTCGACTGTCGGCAGCATTCCGTCCGATATTCTTGCCGTAGGACTTATGTTTTGGATATCGGTCGCCGCCGAAACCGTAATACAGTGCGTTTTGGCGCACCGCAGAAAAGAATGGTGCAAAATTTATCGCATCAAACCGTCTAAAATTTCTCAAAAAACGGGAATTATTACTTTTTTCGGAAATGTCGGCGCGACAGCGGCGGAGGCGGCTGCGGCTGTGAGCCTTATCGGATTTGTAATTGCCGGTGCCGCAACACATTGGTGCGGGTATGCCTGTTATATATTTGTTTCTCTGTTCGTTTTTTCTTTCGGGATGCACTGTATCTTAAACGGAAAGGTTTTTTGGTACATTGTGCATCAGGACAAATTGCTCCTGTCCGCCGAAAAAGAACGTTCGGGTTTGTGTGAATAAGCTGACGGGCGGCACGGGTTCGACTCCCGTCAGCTTAAGAAAGGAAACAGTGAAATGATGAAAAAGAAAAATTGTTCGCTTGCAAAGCTGCTGTCTTTGCTTTTGACGGTATCCGTCATGCTCGGTTCTTTGCTGCCGTCAAGACTGTCGTTGTTCGCTTTTGCGGATGCGTATGTTGCACAAATCGGCGATGCTTATTACGATACGCTTGCCGCCGCGATAGATGCTGTTCCGACGGGCGAAGCGTATTCCGCTCCGAGCGAGCCTACGGTAATAACGCTTCTGTCGGATGTCGAGTGCGGATTCGATGTCGGTGATTCCAAGGGTGCCGCGCCGAAGAATATTATTCTCGATTTGGCAGAGCACACGCTGACGCTGCGTCCTGCGGTCGGCTCTAAGGGAACGGTATCAAACGGCATCAGAGTTCTTGCATGCAGCAAGCTGCACATTAAAAACGGCAGTGCGGTCTGCTCCGATGAACCGGAGGACAAAATAAAAGTCGGAATCGCTAACTACAGCGAACTGACGCTTGAGAATGTTGAACTGAAATCGGGCAGCCTGACGCAATATACCGTCAACAACAGGGGCAAGCTGACCCTGCTCGGCACAACGAGCATCGAGAACGGCAAGGTTCTTTCGAATGATTACACGGATGTCACAGAGTATATCGCCGTTACAAACGATCCGTATAAGCTGTACTCTACGCTCAATGGCAACAATGCGTCTGTCGTGTGTGATTCCGACAAGGTAAGGGTCGGAAACCTGCAGCTTGAATGCTACGAAAATACGGGCAAAAGCATTATTCTCGACATTTCCGCAGGAAGCTTCGGCAAGGTCTTCAAGCCTGCCGCAGGCGGCAATATAACGGTCGACGGCTCATGTCTTACGGGCGGCAGCTTTGAAAGCGACATTTCCGAATACGTTAACGGGGACGAATGCGCCGCAGTCTATGACAGCGAGAGCGGATTATATAAGGTAAAAGAGTTATCCGAGGTTACGGATTTCAAGTTTGAAACCGACGTACCCGAAGACAGGTGGATAGGCGAAGACTATACAAATACCGCTTCATCGAAGCTTTCCGACGGAAAAGTCACATACGAAATCGCCGACGGGGAAGATATCGCCGAGATAAACAAAGACACGGGCGAACTGAGCTTTAAGAAAACAGGCAAGGTTACCGTAAAGGCTGTGATTGCAAAAACGGCTTCGTATAAATCCGCTTCTGTGCAGTACACGGTTAACGCGGTAAAGGCGGCGCAGGACGGCTTTAAGTTTAGTACAACCGCTCCCGAGCTTACCTACAGCGAGGGTTTGACATATAAGAACGAAGCGGAGGGCGGCGACGGAAACGGTGCGGTAACGTATGAAATTACCGACGGCGACTGTGCGTCGATAGACAAAGAAACAGGCAAGGTTACCGTTACAAAAGCGGGGACAGTGACCGTTCGGGCGACAAAAGCCGCCGACGACACATACAACGAAGCCACCGCGGAATATATCCTGACGGTGAAGCCTGCCGAGCAGTCGGGACTTACCGTAAATGCACCGTCATCAATTACTTTTGTTAAGGACACTCCGCAAAGCGTAATAAATGTCACGGGTAAGAGCGGCAGCGGAAAAATTACCTACAGTATCACTGACGGCTCGGACTTTGCGTCGATCGACTCCGAAACGGGAGCGATAACGACATTAAAGGCGAGTGAAACCGCCGACGGCGAATGCGGAACAATCACCGTGAAGATCGAAGTCGCGGGAGACGAATGCTATAAGGCGGCTGAACCCGTCACAAAGCAGATTACCGTTTGCCGTGCGGAGCAGACAGGCTTTGCGTTTGAAAAGAAAAATGCCGACGAGCTTAAAATTACATATAACGACAACGGCAACAAATTTAAAAATACGGCTTCGGGCGGTCAAAGCGCACAAAGCGTCGTGTATGAGATTACGGACGGAGCGGACACAGCCGACATTGATTCGCAGACGGGCGAGCTGACGGTCAAGTGCGCAGGCACTGTTACCGTCAAAGCGGTAAAGGGAGCCGACACCTGTTATAATTCGGCAGAAGCATCGTATACGCTTACCGTAGCTCCCGACGAACCCGAATTTACCGTTAATGCCGACGAGAGTCTTATTTACGGAGTGACGGAGTACAGCGTTAATGTGCAAAGCGTTCGCGGCAGCGGCAAGTACGAGTATTCGGTCGATGAAAACGATATCGGCGCATCGGTTGACGGCAGCGGAAAAGTTACCTTCAAAAATTCCGTCGGCAAGGTCGGCTCCGTTACCGTGAGGGTAACGAGTGTCGCCGACGAATGCTACAGCGCAGCGGAAAAGTCCTTCAAGCTTACACTTTCGTATCTTAATACCGACGGTGTGCAGCCCGTTTTGTCGGGTGACCGCGCGGACGGCACCGAATGGTATAAAGACACTGTCACGATTGCCGCCCCGGACGGATATGAGATAAGTTATTGCAATGATTTAAGCGGAGCGGTATGGGGCAGCAGTGTCACCGTAAGCACCGACGGCATCAATTCCAAAGACGTATACCTGAAAAACGATGAGGGCATATCGGATAAAATAACGGTTAAGGATATAAAAATCGACAAGTCCGCGCCCGAGGAGCTTAAAATCACTTACAACAAGCCGTTTATCGAAAAAACGCTTGAGCGCGTTACGTTCGGAATTTACAAAGCGAAAAAAGTCAACGTCACGCTGACCGCGACCGATAAGACTTCGGGAATGAAGTGTTTTACATATAATATCGGAAACGGAGATGTCGTTGTTGACGGCTCGAAGATAACCGACAACAAAGACGGCACTTTCAGTTATACGTTTACCGTTTCTGCCGAGTTCAGGAATAAAATAAAAATGCGGGCGACCGACAATGCGGGAAATATTTCGGAATCTGCCGAAAGCGAGCATACGCTGGTTGTGGATTCGATATCGCCCGAGCTTGAAGTCAAATATGAATTTGAGGGCAGTGAAAATTTCGTCGATACGGTTTATTATACCGATAATAACGTAACCGTAAAATTTGAGATTAAAGAAGACAACTTCGATCTTCGCGAAAAAGACCCCGACTTTACGGTCAACGGAGAAGACGTTTCGCTCGAATGGCAGTTTGATGATACTTCATCCTCGTGGCAGGCGGAGCACAAGCTGTCGGCTGACGGCAGGTATGAGCTTTCGCTCGGCTTTTCCGATGCCTCCGGCAACGAAATGAAGGAATATAAAAGGACGGTCGTGATTGACGGAACAAAGCCGACCGTTACATGTAGTTATGACATAACGGCTCCCGTCGGCGGCAGCATATACGACAAGGCGCGAACAGCCGTAATTACCGTCGTTGAGGACAACTTTAATGCGGAAAAAGTTGTTCTTAACGTTACCGCCAAAGACATCACGGGCGCGCCCGTTGATATTTCCACGAAAAACTACGGCGAACGCGTTAAGGCTGCCGCGAACTGGAAAACCGAAGGCAATAAGCATACACTCACACTTCCCGCCTTTGATATCGACGCGGTTTACAGCGTGGAAATCGAATGCACCGATCTTGCGGGTAACAGTGCCGAAAAATATTCCGACGGCTTTACAGTCGACACGACCGCGCCCGACAGCCTTAAAATCGAGTATTCATCGCATGTAAAATTCTGGGAAAAGCTGCTCAACAACATAACGTTCGGTTATTACTCGTACAAAGACGAGCTGACCGTTACCGTTACCGCCGATGACATTACCTCGGGTGCGGATTCCTTTGAGTGGACGTATACAGGTGAGGTTGACGGTGAGGTGCACTCCGAGAAAATCACCTCCGATAATATCACATACGAAAACGGCGGCAAAACCGCAAAGGCGGTCTTTACCGTGCCTGCCGAGGCGAGAGGCAGCATTTCCGTCACGGTGACGGATAAGGCGGGCAACGGTGCCGTAAAAAGGGACAGTGACAGAATCAGCATCGTTGACAGTATCAGTCCCGAATTGAGCGTTAAATTCAGTAAGGCGAGGGTTCTCGACAAAGCAGAAATGACCGACGTCGAAACGTATTCGGACAACAGTAAAGTTATTCTTTATTACGAAAACGAAGCGGAAGTTACGATTTCCGTCAAAGAAGCAAACTTCATTTATAACGACGACGGCACCTCCGACGTAAAGGTGACGCTCACGAAAAACGGTGTCGACAGCACGCCCGCCGTTTCATGGACATACGACGAAAGCAGCGATAAGCATATCGGCAGATTTACGGTTACGGGCGACGGCGACTGCCTCGTAAAGGTTTCGTATGCCGACCGTTCGGGAAACGCTGCGGCGGATTATACCTCTCCCGAAATTCATATTGACGGTACCTCACCGACCGTAACGGCGGAATATTTCTCCGACGCGGAGGTGAAAAACGGCAAATATTACAGCTCGGCGCGCAGAGCCGTGATTACGGTCACGGAGCACAATTTCCTTGCCGACGGTGTTGCTGCCGAGGTTACAGCCACGGACGTACGGGGCGAAAAGATTCCGAATGCCGACAAAATCTGCGCAGAAATTGCGGAGTATCTGAAAAAGCGCAGCAGCTGGACGCATAACGGCGATAATCATACCGCTGAAATTACGTTCGGTGACGATGCACTGTACACCCTGAAAATAGACTGCGCCGATATCCTCGGCAATAATGCGGACACCTACAGCGCAGAGCCGTTTGCGGTCGACATGACCGCGCCCGACGGCGTTACGCTCGAATACAGTAAGCCCGTGTGGTCCGAAATCATAGAAGCCGTTACGTTCGGATTCTATAAATCCGAGGTGCAGGTGACCGTTACCGCCGATGACATTACATCCGGTGTTGATTATTTCGATTGGACATATACCAAAGAAACGGGAGTAAGCGATAAAAACGCCGCAAAGCTCGGCGCGAGAATCACCTCCGATAAAATCAAATACGAAAACGGCGGGAAAACCGCAATGGCGGTCTTTACCGTGCCTGCCGAGGCAAGGGGATATATTGCCGCAGTCGCTGCGGACAGAGCAGGAAACGGTGAGAGCAAAACCGATAAAGGCACCGTTACGGTGGCGGTTGACAGTATCGCGCCTACGGTTTCCGTCAGCTACCGCGCGGACAGTGAAAAGACGGCTGTTCGCTTTACCGATGCGAAAAACAATGACGCAAAAACCTTTGCCGACGCGTCACATGCGTATTACGGCGGCGACGTTACTGCGCGTATCGTCATAAACGAAGCCAATTTCTTTGAAGGCACCGTTTCGGAGAACGGAGTTATTCACAATGTCGGCATCAAGCTTATCGCGACCGACGACGGCGGGAATACGACCGTCTATGAATACCTGCCGAACGGAGCCGAACAGAAATACGACGGCGCGGTACCGAGATATATCGAATGGAACAACAGCGGCGACGAGCATTCCTTCGAAATTGCTTATACCGAGAATGCCGATTATGTTCTCGAAACGGAATATACCGATTTTTCTTCAAACGATGCCGATATTTCGTCAAACGACGGAAAAACGGAAAAAAGAGCATACCGCTCCAAAACCGTGACGGTGGACAAGACGGCTCCCTCGGTGGAGGTCGTATACGGCAACGGAAATGCTGTTCGCACGGTCGGCGGCAGAAAATATTTTGACGATATTCAGACTGTAACCGTCACCGTAAAAGAGCACAACTTCCGCGCCGACGATTTTGCCGCAGGCATTACCGCGAAGGATGTCCTCGGCAACGACGTGAGTGTTGCGGATTTCAAAAAAATCTTCTCCGACGGATCCAATTGGACTTCAAACGGCGACGTGCACACGGTAAAAGCGGAATATTCGGCAGACGCGAATTATACCTTTACCTATACGTATGAGGATCTTGCCCGCAATGCGGCTGCGTCCTACGGCGGGGACAGCTTTACGGTAGATAAAACGGTTCCGAAAAATCTTACCGTGTCCTACAGTCAGAGCGTCGCGGACAGAGTGCTCGAAGCAGTCTCTTTCGGCTACTATAATGCCAAGGTTACCGTTACCGTCACAGCAGAAGACGACACGTCCGGCATTGAGCGTTTTGAATACGCATATCTCAAGAGCGAGGACGTAAGCTCCGTGAATGCCGAGCTTTTGAAGGCGGCGATACGCGAAGCGCAAATCACGGTCAGCGGAAAGAAATACACGGCGGTATTTGAAATTCCGAAAGATGTTCTCCGAAGCGAAAACCAGTTCAACGGAACGGTCAGCTTTACCGCATTCGACCGCGCCGAAAACAGTTCCGAAAAGGCGGACACGCGCCGCGTTATTGTTGACAATATTGCGCCGGCGGCGTCCGTTACCTACACCGCCCCCGTTCAGCGGGCAAACGGCATCTCGTATTACGGCGGAAATATCGGCGTCACCGTTGTCATTACCGAGGCAAACTTCAACAGCGAAGACGTTGCCGTAAACGTAAACGGCAGTCCCGCTGCGGTCAAATGGGTCGACAACAGCGCGGATGTCCACACAGGCACGTTTACTCTTACCGAGGACGGCGATTATGTTGTTACGGTGGATTATACCGACCGCTCCGAAAATAAAATGGCGAGTTACACCTCCGAGCGTCTCACGCTCGATACAAAGGTGCCGACGGTGAATGTGACGGGCATTAAGCAAAATTCCGCAAATAAGGACGAAAAATACAGTTTTACCGTCACCGCAGACGACATCAATCTTGATGCGCCGTCGTTCAAACCCGTCCTTACGGCTACGGTAAGAGCGGCGGACGGAAGCTACGGCACAAGGACGGTGCCTCTCGGCGAAATGAAAACCGTTGAGGCGGGAAAAACATATACCTTTGCCGTCGATAATCTTGAGGACGATGCCGTATATACCCTTTCATGCTCCGTTAAGGATATGTCAGGCAACGCGTACTCCTCCGTCTTACTCGAGGACGGCAGGGCATATGACGGAGTCAGCTTCTCCGTCAACAGAAACGGTTCAACCTTCGCCGCAGACAAAAATACGAACGAGCTTGTTGAGCACTACTATGTGTACAGTGTCGGCGATGACGTCGTTATCGAGGAAGTAAACGTTGACCCCGTCGAAAACTATACGGTCAGGCTCAACGGCAAGGCTCTTTCGGAGGGCACGGATTACACGACCGCGCTGACGGAGAATGACGGCGAGTGGAGTAAGCGCACCTACACGATTTCAAAGGATGTATTTTCGGCGGAGGGCGAATACAGCGTTGTTATCGAGTCCGTAGATAAGACCGAAACAACGGCATACAGCGATGTCAAGAATCTGAAGATATCCTTTGTCGTGGATCAAAGCGCGCCCGTGCTTACGGTCAGCGGTCTTGAAAACGGCGGACGCTACCGGGTCGGAGAACAGACCGTAACGGTCATTCCCACCGATGACGGCGGCAGGCTGTACAGCCTTAAGGCAGTAGTCTTGAATGCCGACGGCGAACCGCTGAAGAATGCCGCGGGCGAGGACATAAGCGTCAGGTTCGAAATGTCCGGAGATGAATTTTTGACATATCTGGCGGAGAACGGCGGCAAGGTCACGTTCACCGTACCCGAGGGACTCGAAAATCAGGTTCGGATAACCTGCAGCGACTGTGCCGTCAACGCGGACGGTCAGGCAAACGAATATGACGAAACCTTCACAAAAATTACGGTATCTCAGAGCGGACTTGTTATATTCTACGCGAACAAACCCCTTTTCTACGGTTCCGCAGCGGGAGCGGTGATTCTTATCGGCGGCATATGCTTCCTGACGGTTTTCGGTAAACGCAGAAAGAAGAAATCAAAGTAAACAAAAATCCGTGCCTGTCTCTTGTGAGAGGGGCAGGCGCGGCAGGTGAAGAAATGAAGAAAAACGGTCGCATGACCGTTAAACGGCAGGGGCGCGAAGGATGTTTGCCGCTCACTGCCGTTTAGGCTGACGGAGTTGAACTCATTGCACCCGTCGGCATAGGCTGCGGGCGGACGGACTGCCGCACCGCAGCCGACAGAGTGGATTTTTTGGTGAAAAAAAAGAGATGCGTTTTGCTGATTGTTCAAAAAGGCTTTGCGTCAAACGGCTTTTGTGTTTTTGATGCTCCGAAAACAGCCGTTTTGACTGCAATGTGTTTTGAATCTGTCCGTCGCCGAACACCGACGGCTTTTTCGGTTTGGACTGCACGGCAAAGGCGTTAAGAAGGAAAAGAGAAAATTATGATTGATGTTTTTGTGTGTGACGATGATACAAATATAACCGAATTTCTGAAATTTTTTATAATGAAGCACTTCGGTGACAGCTGCAGGGTTCTTACGATGAACCGCTGTCGGGAGCTTGTCGGAATGATTGAAATAAACGAACGCATTCCGGATATTCTTATAATGGACATAAACCTGGCGGACGGAAACGGCATAAACACGGTAAAGGAGCTGCAGGATAAATATCCCAATCTGAAGGTTATTTATCTTACGGGCGTTATCAATTACGCTACCGCAATTTTTGAAACCAATCCGTCTTATTTTTTGCTGAAGCCTATTAACGAAAATAAGCTTTGCGATGCGATAACAAAGGTAAGCCGTCAGATCGAATCGAACCGCTCCGATTTGATAGTGATAAAATCGAACGGCTCCGAGACTGTTTTGTACCGCAGGGAAATCATGTATGTGGAAAGCCGCGGCAGAAAGCTGATTCTGCACATGTATGACGGCACCGAGAATGAGATCTACGAAAAAATGGATACTCTGCAGACGCAGCTCGGCGCGTCGTTTATACGGAGTCACAAGAGCTTTCTTATCAACATGAAATATATCACGGAGCGTACGAATAAGGAATTTTGTCTGTCAAACGGCAATATTCTGCCGATAAGCAAATCCAACCTCAGAGAAGCAAAAATAAGATTCATTTCATATCTCGGTGAAGCGCAATGAAGCCGATTGTATATGAATGCGCGGTATTTTTGCTTGAGGCTCTTATATCGGGTATATACCTACAGAATTTGCTTGACGAAAAGTACAGCAAGGGGTTTTATGTGCCGCTGTGGTGCGCGACTGCGGTCGCCGCGGTGCTTTTAACCCCGCCCTTTGCCACGCTCAGAATCGGAATAATCGCTGCTTTTGAGTTCGTTTATGTCTGTTTTATGTACGAAAACGACGCGAAAAAGAAGGCAGGCGTATTTTTGTTCGATGCGGTGCTGCGTCTTGTTGCCGCTCTTTGCACAAAAGCGATGTGCAGTGTTGCGGCAGACGACTGTGACGGATTGGTGCCGAAAAACGGCGGCGAGAGCTGTGTTTGCCGTCTTTTGTATCTGCTTGTGTATTCGATAGCGGTTTCCGTCGTGTTTCAGACGGCAAAGGAGCGGCGGGGTGTTGAATTTCCGTGGACCGTAAGCACGCAAGCCGTTATCGGCATCGGTGAGCTTGCCGCCGCGCTGACTTTGGTTTCCGTTTCGGACGATATCGGAGGGTTTAAGTCGCCGTGGCTTGTCGTTGCTGCCGCAGCCTGCATGATTGCCGCCAATATTTCAATAGGCTTGCTGGCTCCGTATCTTCTCAAACGCATCACGATGTCCGCGGGAATGGATTACGGCGAAGAACTGCGGAGCATGGAATACAAGTATTACGAGATGTCGGCAGAGAACGAAAAGAAGCTGAATGTAATACGGCACGATATTTCCAATCATATCCAGGTCGTTTACTCTCTGCTTGCCAACGGCGAAAACCGACGCGGCATGGAGCTTATAGACGAGCTTAAAAGCAGATATTCTCTCGTAGAGCAGATGGTGTACTGCAACAATCCCGTCGTTAACATAATACTTTCAAACAAAAAAAGCGATGCGGAGTCGAAGAACATCGAAACGCACGTCAAGGTCAAAGAAAGTCTTGACAATATTCCCGTTTCCGATTTTGATCTGTCCACGGTGATATGCAATCTGCTCGATAAC
This sequence comes from Bacteroidaceae bacterium, assembly GCA_963620305.1. GTDB lineage: Bacteria > Bacillota > Clostridia > Oscillospirales > Acutalibacteraceae > RUG806. Next base: position 19,532 of record CAVFAD010000013.1, read on the forward strand.
GCGATACGCGGCTGCGTTTGCAGCGAACAGACTCATCCGCGCCTTGTCGTCGAAATTCTGCAAAAAAATCAATATCTCGTGGTTCGCGTGCTCAATTCCTGTAAGGTGAGCATGAAATTCAAAAATACGGACAGGCTTGAAACGACAAAGTCAAAGAGTCAGGCGCACGGTTTGGGAATGCCTATCGTTGCGGGTATAGCAAGAAAGTACGGAGGCGACTTCGTTGTGTCCGCAGCCAACGGCATTTTTACCGCAACGGTTGTTTTGTCGCTGAAATCCAATCGGACAGAGTAAATTTTCCGCCGCTTTGCGTCACTGCGGCACGATAATGAAAAAACCGCGTAAAAGCGGCACCCGCATAAAAACCGCGCAAAGAACGGCATACGCAAAAAAACAGTAAAGAGGAGGGGTAATCCTTATGAATATCAATCAGGTCTGGCCCGAATGGCAGGAAGACTGTATCCTGGGCGAAGGCTCCTTCGGAAAGGTATACCGTGCAAAAAGATCCGAGTACGGCAGAAATTTTTATTCCGCGATTAAGGTGCTTTCGGTTCCGAAAAGCAGCCAGGAAATAAAGCTTGCGCGATCTCAGGGGATGAACGACGAGGAAATTTACAACTATTTCAGCGGAATTGTTGCCAATCTTCTGAACGAAATCACACTTATGGACAACCTCAAGGGAGCCAAAAACATTGTCGGCATTGAGGACTACAAGATAATAGAGCGCGAGGGTGAGCTCGGCTGGGATATCTTCATCCGCATGGAGCTGCTTACGCCGTTTGACAGTTTTATTTCCAATCCCGATTTTTCTCAAAAGGATGTCATAAGGCTCGGTGTGGATATCTGCAGCGCACTGGAGATATGCGAACAGAATTATATCATTCACAGAGACATAAAGCCGGACAACATTTTCATTTCCCGTTTCGGCGAATACAAGCTCGGCGATTTCGGCATCGCAAGAAAACTCGAAGCGACGCAGGCAAATCTTTCGCGCAAGGGAACTCTGAATTATATGGCGCCGGAGATCTACAAGAGCGAGGAATACGGCTCCGGTGTCGATATTTATTCGCTGGGACTTGTTTTGTATACGCTGCTCAACAATAACAGAACGGCTTTTCTGCCGCCGTATCCGCAGCCGATAGCCTACAGTGACAACGAAAAGGCACTGTCGAGACGGCTTTCGGGGGAGGAGCTTCCTCCGCCGTGCAATGCGGGCGCATCTCTTGCTGCGGTAATTGCGAAGGCATGCGCCTACAGACCGCAGGACCGTTACCGTACGGCGGGTGAGTTCAAAAATGCGCTTATCGGCGAGTGGAATGTGCTTGTTCAGTCGGGAGACAACAGGGAGATCCGTTCGGATGCTCTCCGCTTTTGCGGCAGCGCGGAACAGAGATTTCAGAACACCACAAACGACATGACCGCAAACGGACACCTTGTCGTCGAGGAATACGAACAGGAAACCACCGTGCTTAACCGCAGCGGCGAAAATCCCTACGCGCCCGCTTACGGCTCGTCTGCTCCCTGCGAAGTCTCCGCAGGTTCGGGAGCGTATTCGCAGACAAACGGCGGCGACGCTCCGATAACGTACGGCACGTCAAAGTCCAACAGGGCATGCAGAATAATCGCCTATCCCATGGCACTCGCTGTGTGTGTGCTTGCGGCGATTTTGATTTTCGGAAAAAGCAGCGGTTCGGCAGACCGTGCCGTCGGCTTTTCGCTTCTCGGAATAGGCTTGTCCGTTTTGCTTGCCGACACGTGCAAGCTTGCGGTGGGGTTGTCGGCTGCGTCACTGTCGCTGCCGTACATAGCCGAAGGTCTGTCTGTGCTGTTGGGCGGAATACGGGACACAATACCCGTGCCTGCCGTTATTTCGCTTTTGGCGGGAGTGCTGATGCTTTTCGCCGGAATCGTAACGGTCGCGCAAAGGGAAGTCCGATTCGGCGGAACGCTTTGCCTGTATTCTCTTGCGGTTGAAGCGCTGTTCAATGCTTACAAAATGATAAACGGGTCGGCTTCTTTCGAAATGCGTCATATTTTCTGCGGTGTCGCGGCTGTCGCCGTTTTCGTTTGGGCATACGGCTACAAAAGCGGCGAACGGACTGTCGGAATAAAGAAGATTTTCGGCGCGGCTGCATCGGTTATCTCCGCGGCTGCCGTAATTCAGTCGCTTGTCTTTGCCTTAGGCGAAATTATCAGGTAGAGGTGTTGATATGGTATTTTCTTTTGCGGCGTCATGCGGCTCGTTTATCGGCAGCGGACGCGACAAAAACGAGGACAACTTTTATTTTAACGGCAGACATCTCCCCGTACTCAATAAAGGACTGAAAAATCCTCTCAAATGCAGGGGTACGACCGATGAGCCGGTTGTCTTTGCCGTTTTTGACGGCATGGGCGGCGGCAGCAGGGGAGAAGAAGCATCGTTTCTTGCAGGCGAAGTGTTCGCCGAGGAGACAAAAAGACTTGAAACGATTGCCGTCGAGGGCAGGGAGTTCATGTGCGAGGTCTGCGAAAGAGCAAATGCCGCCGTGAACAGCCTGAAGGTCAAAAATCAGCTGACTTCGATGGGCACGACCGTCGCGGCAATCTGTTTTTCACAGGATGAGGCGGTTGCCTGCAATATGGGCGACAGCAAGATATTCCGTATCAGAGATAAAAAAATGCTCCGGATATCCGAGGATCATACGGACGAAAAAATTCTGTCCGCAATGGGAATCAGCAAGAAACCCGTTCTGCTGCAGTATATCGGCATTCCGGATACGGAAATGATGATAGAACCGTACGTTTCCAAAGGTGATATTCTCGACGGCGATATATATGTTTTATGCTCGGACGGCGTAACAGACGTGCTGGAGCCTGAGGAAATATATGCGGCGGTCTGCCGAAACGGCGCAGAGGAAGCCTCTCGTCAGCTTTTGGCTGAGGTGAAAAAGAAGGACGGCTCGGACAATGCGACCGTAATCGTAATAAAAATGTCTTCATAAGGAGTTTTCGCAATGACTATTGAAACGGATCAGGAACTGCTGTTAAAGCTGAAAAGAATCGTCACCGAGGAGCTGCCGCTGAGTAAGCTCAGTGACGAGGAGCTTACCGCCGAAATCGAAAATATCGTAGACATGCAGACCCGCGGGCAGTATATGCCGATACAGACGCGTGTCGATCTCGTGCAGCAGGTGTACAGCTCCATACGCGGCTTCGGTCTGCTTGACAGTATCATCGGCGACGATACCGTTACCGAAGTCATGATAAACGGCCCCGATAATATTTTTATCGAAAAGGCGGGCAAGCTTAAAAAAATCGACGCATCGTTTGAGAGTCAGCGAAGGCTCGAGGACATTATCCAGCGCATAGTCGGCATGGCGGGACGCGAGGTCAATCAGGCGAATCCCATATGCGATACGCGTCTTCCCGACGGGTCGCGTGTCAATGTCGTGCTGCCGCCGATATCGCTGTGCGGACCTATTCTTACGATACGAAAGTTTTCAAAGAACCCCATGACGATCGAAAAGCTTATTGAATACGGCTCCATAACACGCGAGATAGCCGATAAGCTGGAGCTGCTTGTCAGGGCAAAATACAACATTTTTATCAGCGGCGGCACAGGCTCCGGAAAGACGACCTTCCTTAACGCACTGTCGAATTATATACCTAAAGACGAGCGTGTCATTACCATAGAGGACTCTGCCGAGCTGCAGATAACGGGCGTTGACAATCTCGTCAGTCTCGAAACGCGAAACGCAAATACTTCCGGAGCCGGTGCCGTTACTATCCGTGACCTTATAAAATCTTCACTGCGAATGCGTCCCGAAAGAATAGTCGTCGGCGAGGTTCGCGGCGGCGAAGCTCTGGATATGCTTCAGGCGATGAATACGGGTCACGACGGATCGCTTTCAACGGGTCATGCAAACTCGACCGAGGATATGCTCAGCCGTCTGGAAACAATGGTGCTTCAGGGTGCGGCAGGACTGCCGCTGGAGGCGATAAGACATCAGATAGGCTCTGCGATAGATATCATTATCCACCTTTCGCGCCTGAGAGACAAGTCAAGAAAGACCATGGAAATTACCGAGGTCGTCGGCTGCAGGAACGGCGAAATCGTTCTGAATCCGCTTTACGTTTTTGAGGAGGACGAACATTCCACCCTCGAGAAAGTGTCGGGATGTCTTGTGAGAACGGAGAACGCAATGCAAAACGATTTTAAGCTCAGACTTTCGGGCATAAAGAGCGATATTTGACGGCGTCGGCCTTTTGCGCGCAGCGCTCTGCACGGACGGCGCGAGGTCGGGTTAATGCCTGCTTTTTACATGAAAAGGTCAATTTTTGACGAATGACCCTGTCGGTTTAAGGCATATATTATAATTTTGTTAAATGTTTGTTTCAGTACGGAAACTTTTTTCGACATTCCGACGTGAGGAGGAAAATTGTGAAAATCAAACTTGCGCTGCTTGAAAGCGACTCGGCATATCTGCGCCGCATTGTGCCGATGTTCAACAACAAATATGCGGAGGAAATCGAAGTTTATTCGTTTACGGATGCCGATGCGGCAGCGGCATGCCTTGAAGAAAAGAAAATCGACGTTTTTCTTGCAAGCGACAATTTCAAAATTGAATTTAACCGCATCCCGAAAAGATGCGGCTTCGCGTATTTGGTCGAAAGCCTTGACATAAACACCGTAGACGGTCATAAGGCGATCTGCAAATTTCAGAAAGGCGAACTGATATATAAGCAGATATTAAGTATCTACTCCGAGCACATTCCCAATATATCGGGCTCTCCCGTAAACGAGAACGGGGCGATGAAGACGGTTGCGTTCTGTTCGCCGTGCGGCGGTGTGGGTACATCTACCGCGGCGGCAGCCTGCGCCGTTGCACTGGCGGGCGCGGGACACCGTGTGCTGTATCTTAATGCCGAGGTGTACGGGGATGCCGACATGTTCTTTTCGTGCGACGGGCAATTCGATTTCAGCGACGTTATTTATGCCGTAAAAAGCAACAAGACCAACAGAGCGATGAAGCTTCAAAGCACCGTAAAGCAGGACAGCTCGGGCGTGTATTTTTATTCCTCCGTCAAGGTTCCGCTTGACATTATGGAAATGAAACCGGACGACTATCTTACGCTTCAAAACGAGCTTAAGCTGTTGGGGTGCTACGATTGTGTTGTTATAGACATTGATTTCCCCGTGACGCAGGCGGGATATAAATTTTTCGACTGCTGCAACGCCGTTGTTCTGGTCGGCGACGGCTCCGACAACTCGGAGGCAAAGCTCGCAAAGGCGGTGCGCGGAATCCAAATTCTTGACGGGCAGTCGGATTTTGCGGTACAGCCGAGAATGTGGCTGCTCAGAAACAGGACCGTATCAAACGATATTCGGCAAAACGAGCTTCGCGTTTTAGGCTCGTTCCCCGTATATCAAACGGTTTCTTCCGCGCAGATGGCAAGACAGCTGGCTCTGTCGGATATATTCGAACGGCTGATATGAAGGGAAGGAGCACTCAATGAGTAAAAAGGCAAAGGCTCAAACCGAGCCTGTATATGAGGTTTCGGCAACAAACAGGCAGCTGATAAACTATAAGGTTTACCGTTTTTCGCCGAATGAAAGGCTGCTGTATTTTATTCTTGCTTTTGTGGTCGGAGCGGGAGTTGCATATCTGTTTTACGGCGGCATCGGCAAAGACGATTACGGAAATGCGACGGCTGTCACGTACATATGCGATATTGCCGTTATGGCTGCGGTGGGTTTTGCCGCAGGCAGACTGTTTCTGCCGATACGCAGAGAAAAAATAATTCTTGACCGAAAAAGAGAGCTGAGAGAGCAGTTTATCGACCTGCTCGATTCTCTTGCGACCTCCGTTTCGTCGGGTAAAAACGTGCCCAACGCTTTTGCGGCGGCGAGGGAAGACCTTCTCGTGCAGTATCAGCCGGATGCTTATATCGTGCAGGAGGTCGACAACATCATCAGCGGAATACAGAACAATGTCGACGTTGGCAGCATGATGATAAACTTCGGCGAGAGAAGCGGCATTCGGGACATCAGAACCTTCGGACGTGTTTTTGAAACGGCTTATTCAAAGGGCGCGAATCTTAAGGATGTTATCCGCAATTCCCATTTGATTCTCAGCAGCAAGTGCGAAATCGAATCGGAAATCGAAACAAAAGTCGCTTCGAGCAAAAACGAGCAGCTGATTATGATTGTCATGCCGATAATTCTGGTCGCAATGCTTAAGCTGAGCGGCGGCGACTTTGCACGGAATTTTACCACGCCCACGGGTATTCTTTGCACAACGGTCGCAATCGGCGCGTTCGTCGGCGCGTATTTCCTCGGCAGAAAGATTTTGAAGATAGAGGTGTAAGCAATGGAACTTGTTCTTAACATTATTTTTTTGACGCTGTCACTTTTATCGGGTCTTTCTTTTCTGATTCTTCTTATAACCTCGGGCGAATTTGAACAGTACATTTCGCCCTTGGACGGAAAAAAGTTTACGCTGTGCGAAATTTACGGTGTCGGCTTTAAGCTGCTGAAGCTTTTTAAGTTCGAGTACAAAACAAAGGGCGCAAATCAGCTCAGAGAAAATATTTCTGTTCTTTACGGCGAACGGTATGCGGATTATTACATGCGCGTTTTCTATGCGCAGAAGATAAGCATTTCGTATCTTGTGTTTGCAATAGGCTGCGCCGTCAGTGCGCTTGCCGACGGAACGGACAAGCTTGTTTTGCTCGGTCTTGTTATTTTGGTGTGCGGCGTTCTTTTTTTCTATTTTACAAAAACGCCTG
>CAVFAD010000013.1:26309-34251 GCA_963620305.1 Bacteroidaceae bacterium
GCGAAAGATTCATGAACGAATTCCCGAATGCGGTTTCTACCATAGCCCTTTTGGTGAACTCCGGGATGATACTCCGCGAAGCCTGGCGGGAGGTGTCCTTTTCCGAGGACAGTGAGCTTTACCTGGAAATGCGCAAGGTAAACGAGGACATCGAGAACGGCATCTCCGAAATCGACGCGCTCTATGCCTTTGCAAACCGCTGCGTAACGCCCGACATAAAAAAGTTTACGTCCGTTGTCGTTCAGGGACTCGAAAAAGGCAGCAAAGACCTTGCCAATGCTCTCAGAATGCAGACGGACGAGCTGTGGCAGATAAAAAAGCAGAACGTCATCAAGCGCGGCGAGCTTGCATCAAGCAAGCTTATGATGCCGCTGATGATAATGTTTGCGGGTATTCTCGTTATGGTCATGGGACCGATTATGACTAACCTGGGTTTTTAAGAGCGGACGGCTCTTGGAAATAAATTGCAATTCAGTTAAAAAACGGAGGTAACAGACATGTCTGATCTGGTAAACAAAATGTACTTAAAGGCTCTTATCGCAAAAAACAGCTTCATTGATTCGCTGAAAGATGAAGACGGCGAAACGAACCTTGTCGCGATCATACTCATTCTTGCGGTCGTTATCGCGCTCGTCGTTATTTTCAGAGGCGAAATCGAGAAGATATTGGATAAGATTTGGGCGGCAATCGGCGGAGATGTTGACGCTGCGCTTAAATAAAATCGCCTGAGAGCAGATGTCCCGCCGTCATTCATGAGGGCGGCGGGATACAAAATCCTTTTTCGGAGATAACCTGATGATTTATTTACTGTTTGTTTTGATTGCGCTCGTTTCCGTTCTTGCCGCAGAGGTTTACGCGGCGCGAAAGGGTGCTGTCGAGTTTCGGGAAGGCTGCAGGCTGTATAAGTCCTGCGGCGACGGTACAGTTGTTCCTTTCAAAGGGAAGACCTTAATTGCGATAACAATAATCTGTTTTGCTGCGTCATCGGCATTGCAGGTTTCTCTATATAAAAACACGACCGTGCTGAGCTTTGTTAAGCTGTACGGTGTGTCGGTGATTGTCATGTGCGCCGGAATGATTGACCTTAAACGCCGCATCATTCCGAATTTTCTTATTCTGCTCGGAGCGGTTTTCAGGGCGGGAATCTATGTGTACGAAATTTTCTTTACCGAAGATATCAAAGCCGTTTTCATAAACGATCTGATAGGCTTCGCCATAGGTTTTGTGTTCCTTTCGCTGGTCTGCATTATCACAAAAGGCGCACTCGGCTTCGGAGATGCAAAGCTTTTCGGCATCATCGGCATAACAACGGGAGCGGTGTGTACCTACAGTACGCTTTTTGTAAGTCTTGTTCTGTCGGTGGCTGTCGCGCTTATCGGTATGGCGGCAAAGAAGATGAAACGCAAGGATTCTTTTCCGTTCGGACCGTGCATTGCGGCGGGTTACGCGATCGCCGTTATGCTGACCGCTTATTAAGTTCCGCTTATTAAAGGAGAGAGTGTGCAAATGAAAAAGAATAACAAAATTCTGATAATTATAGGTGTCCTGCTGATGAATGTTTTTGTCCTGTACATGATAGGACAGAGCTTTCTCGGCGGTACAAGCGAGTACGAAAAGGCTCTCGCCGAGGCAAGAACATATGCCGAAAAAGAGCTGTGCTCCAAAGCGATAGATAAGTATAACGATGCAATAGCAATAAAGGATACGCTCGATGTCCGCATCGAGATGATCGGTGTGTACGAAAAGGGCATGAACATCGGCGAATTTGTAAACACTTACGATATTTTTAACGCAGTGAAGTACATTACCGAGGATTACCGCGAGGATGCCGCCGCCTATGAGCAGGCTTGCGATTTCTTTTTGCGCTACGGTAAGTACGACGAGTGCGCGACGGCACTTATGCAGGCAAGAGAGCTGAAAGTAACCTCCGACAAAATCAGCGAACAGCGTGAGCAGGTGCGCTATAAGTACGAGCGCCGCTACAGCATGTACGAAACCGTACTGCCGTGTTTTGACGGTTATTTTACGGTTTCCGCAGAGGGAGAGTATTCATATCTGGATGAGGAGGCTTCGCCCTGTTCGGACGGTGCGTATACATATTTGTCTTCCGTTTCCGAGGGGTATGCTTTTGCAAAAGCGACTCATCCCGACGGAACGGAAAAAAGCTTTGTCATCGACACCGAGGAACAGCGTCAGGTCTATATCGACGGCGCGGAAAGCTCTTCGGGCATAGGCGCGGGCGTCGATGCCGACGGAGAGCGTGTGCTTCTGCTTTCGTGCAGGATCGGCGACAGATATAAGTATTTCCGTGCCGACGGAGGCGAAGCGTTCGGTGATTATGTCTTTGCGGGCAGATTCAGAAACAATGTCGCGGCTGTAAAGGACGGCGAGAACAGCTGGAAGCTCATAAACGGAACCGGCAATGCCGTTACCGAAACGGTGTTTACGGATGTCGTTCTCAATGAATTTGACGAATGCGCGCCCAAGGGCATTATCATTGCCGACGACGGCAGCGGATACCGTTTGTACAGTCATGAGGGAAAGCCGATAGGCGACTTCACCTGTGACGGCGCAAAGGCGTTTGTCGACGGTCTTGCCGCGTTTAAGAGCGGAGATAAATGGGGCTTTGTCGATGCCGAGGGCAATATAGTTATAAGTGCGCAGTATGACGACGCTAAATCTTTTTCAAACGGCATGGGCGCGGTCAAAAACGGCGAAGACTGGAGCTTTATCAATTCAAAGAACGAAACGGTAATTGAGGAAAAATTCGAGGATGTCGGTTATCTCAACGCCGAAGGTGTTTGTTTCGTAAAAATCGACGGATATTGGTCCGAGTTGGAGTTTTATTATACCGGTGAGTAATGCGAGGTGGAGAGGATTGAAAAACAGGAGAGAACGCGGCGAGGTTGTTGTTGAAGCGTCTGTTATCGTAACGCTTGTGCTTATCGTCATTTCGATAATGTTTTATATCGGGATGTTTACGTATCAGCAAACTGCCGTTGCGACGGTCGCAAACAGAACGGCGACAAGCATTTCGCTTGTGTACAGCAATACTCTCAGAGATCCCTTTACGGGTTATATCGACCCCGACAGTGCTTATCAGGCTGTCACCTACGGCAGTATGAAGACCGATGCGTATATCGAGTCCGTCAGACAGAAAGGAACCGCTTTCGCACTTTACCGCTTGAAGAAGGCTCAGATTATACCCGCGGCTGACAGAGAAGTTGACGTTCAGGTTGTAAACAAGCCGAATGAAATCTTAAAGGGGCAGATAGTCGTTACGGTTACCGACACTTACGAAGTGCCTCTTGTCGGTATGTTCGGACTTGACAATAAGCTGACTGTCACCGCAACGGGACGGGCGGACTGCGTGGATTATACGGAGTATCTTCTCGGCGTTGCGGCAATCGCCAATCCCGAGGAGTCGGTCGTTCCGTCACTGCCCGATTCCGATACGTGCGTCGTAACTTTTATTAAGGATAAATATTCGGGCGACTTCTGCACCGCCGTTCCCGTACTGCGCGGCAAAACAATTATAACATCGAACCGTCAGTCTCATTCCGTAATGCCGCAGAATCCCGTGTTTAACGGCATGAAGTTTACGGGGTGGGTAACCGCCGACGGAAACAGCTTTTCCGCTTCCGTTCAGGTCAATGACAGCATGACGGTCTACGGCACATGGAGCTGTCAGGTCACTCTTGACCCCACGGGCGGTACGGTAAGTCCGTCAAGTGTGACCGCCGTTTACAAAAAAGCGGCAACGCTCCCTACTCCGCAAAAGTACGGCTTTGAGTTCCTCGGCTGGTATTCCGAGGTCGAATATTCGCAGGAGTATAAGTGCAATAACGGCACGGGAACAAAATATACAAGCGGTCAAACCGAGATTCCCGGCAATATAACGCTTTACGCAAGGTGGCGCTGCATGCATGCCGCTTATACGGACGTTAAAATAAATGACGGCGACTGCAAAACAAAGAGCACGTGGCGGCACGACTGCAAAACCTGCAATTATTCGTATGAGACCCGCGGAGCTTACGGCTCCCACAAAAAGGGCGAGAGCAGCAATACCGTCGAACCGAGCTGCACGACCGGCGGACGGTCGGTAGTAAAATGTACCGTATGCAATGCCGTCATGTCCGAGCAGACGCTGAATGCGCTGGGGCACAGGTATGCCTCAGGCAGCAGCGGTGCCTACGACACACCGTACCACAGAGACGCAGCATGCAACAGAGAGGGTATCGACGGCTCGAGGTGTTCCCGCTGCGGTGCCGAAAAGGGCAGGATACTGCCGAAAACCGACCACGATTGGAGCGGTAAATGCAATGTGGATCACAATATGCACCATGCCACCATTAAGATTACAAGTCACGATCCGTCCGCAGGTTATAAAGAATCGACGGTAGTTCGCTGTTACTTGTGCGTAAATTGCGGTGCGCCGAACGGCGGATGGCGGACAGAAAAGAGAGACATTGATGGCCGACCGGTCTCAGAGGGTGTTATTTGCGGAAAACATAACGACGACTACGGCACAGATCAAAAAGACGAGAAATGGTACACAAATAAAACCGTAAATATTCATTAATGGTGAATGATATGAAGAAAAAACTTTTAATAATTTCGGCAGTAGTGTTTTTCGTTTGCCTTATTACCGCGGTCGTATGCCTTTTCCTGATGAAAAATTCCGAGGCAGAAGCCGAACCCGATGCCGAAAATTCACAGGAATACGATATGAGCGAGACCGCCGAAAAGCTTGAATTTTTAAGGTTTACCTCATACGAAAAGCTCAAGGCGTATGCCGACGATTACCCTGTTTATATTCAGAAGTCCGACGACGAAAGCCTGTTCGGAATAGGGGAGCTGTATATCGACGGCAGTCCGGTTGAGCTGTTTTATCAGCTCAACGCCGACAGGTCATTTAACCGTTTCGACGGGAAATACACCGTTAAACTCCAAAAGTCCGACTCTGACAGCCTTTGGGAGCTTCTCGTGAAGACGGACAGGCTTGCAAGCGAATTTTTTATCACGGACTATTTTGAACACGATATGCTTGATGCGGAGGGACTTCCTTTGGCTGCCGATGACGAAAGCACCTATGAACTGATGCTGAACGGCAAGGCTTTTTATAACCTTTCCGTTATCGACGAGGTCAATACCTACTGGAATATTTCAGCCGCCGTGACGGACAAAAAGCAGGTGACCTTTGAATTTTTCCGCTGCTTCGATTTGAGCGAATATGACGACGACACTCCTAATATCGACCTGCGTCCGATTCCGTACGGTACGGAAACGGAAGCCGTGACGGAAAACGTAACGGAAAACAACACCGCGACCGTAACGGAGTCGGAGACGGCAGCCGCAGAAGAATCCGCAGAGCCGCCGGCGGAATCGGTACAGGATTCGACGGCGGAATCCGAAGCGGCAGCCGCAGCAGAACAGACCGGAGAGTAAAGCTATGAATGAAAAGACAAAAAACAGCCGAGGTGTGATTACGGTAATGATTTCGCTCATGCTTACCGGTATTCTTTCTCTCGGCACAATGGTAATAGAAGCGGGCAGACTGCAGGCGGCGAGGACGCAGCTGGACGACGCCAACCTCAGCGCGGGCACGTCGATGATTGCCGCATACAACGCTGTTCTGTACGAAAGATTCGGCCTGCTTGCGATTGATAACGACAGGTTCAGTATCGAACGCTTCAGAGATTATCTCGAATTTAATTCGGAGCGGGACGGAGTTTACGGCGGCAACAACATTTCCACGTTTTATACCGTAAAAACCGCCGAGCTTGAGGGACTGTACAATCTTACTTATCCCGCAGTGCTGAAAAGGCAGCTTACTTCAAGAGCAAAGTACCATGTTATTCCGCAGGATTATGCTCTGAACTATTACAATATGGATTATTTTCTTGAAGATTATCAGAGCAAAGCCGCTTTTGTTTCGGAACAGCTGGGCGCGGTCACATCGAACGGCTCACAGAGCGATATTCCTGCCGAAATGTCGGAGGCTTTGGGATATCTGTACGAAGTCTTCGGCAATATAAAAGAGTACGACGAGACATATAATGTTACGATAAGCGACGCGGATATGTCATTGCTGCCGAGCCGCACGGGAACGGTCGAAAGCACCGTTTTTGCCGATGATGCACAGGTCATAAACGCTGCCGTGCGTGACGCGGGAACGGTGTTAGGCTCAAGCGCGGCTTCGCTTGCGTCTGGCGGCAGCTCCGTATACAGCGAAACGGACGTGTCGGTAAACATTTCTTCGCCCGTGGATTATCTCGGCACAGCCGTAAATCCGCAGTCTCTTTCCTCAAATGCGGGCGAAATCGTTTCGACCTGCCGTAAGCTTGTTCAGGGCATAAACGCCGCACTCAATATGCTGAGTGCCGACAGGGAAGGAACGCTGCTGCTCAATTCCTATATCGCGGGTTATTTCCCGAATAAAAATTTTGCGGTGGACGGTTACAGCGGAAACGCAGGCGGAGCGGCGGTGTCGGGGGTTAACAGCTCGGCATTTGCGGGTGCGTGTGTCGAATATGCCGTTTCGGGCGACAAATCCGAAATCAACAATCAGCAGACGGCTTATAAGTATATCATTGCGACGCGTCTTGTAGGAAATTTGTATTCCGTTATCAAAAATTCCTCCTCGTTCAATGCGCAAAGTGCCTGCTCGGCTGCGGCGCACATTGCGTGGGCATATTTCGAAAGCTGCGCCGATACGGAGCTTCTGTTCAGATACAATGCGGTCGTGCCGCTGAATAAGGACTCGATGATATTGCCCGTCGACAATCCCTCTGCGGTCGGCAGTGCGTTTGCGTCAAAGGAATTTCCCGATGCGATGAAAGCACTCGGCATTCTGCAGGATGACAAAATCGCCGTCGGCGGCTACGACAAAACAAATTACCGCGACGCTTTGGCACTTGCGCTTTGGTTTGTTCCGAATTCAAAAAAGATGCTGAGAGTTGCGGATCTCGTTCAGCTTGAAATGCGCTTCAGAGAGGTTCACGTCGAGAAGACCTCCGCGTCTTTCCTGATGAGCGAACAAAATACGTTTTGCAGAGTTAAATGCACGGGGAATCTTAATTCCGTTCTGCCGGTTATTTCACTGAACGGCAGCGGCGGAGTTAAGGGTACTCCGATTCAAAGTATAAAATACGTAGGTTATTAAGGGCGGTTCTTTATGAGGAAAAGAGAACAAGGTGTATTAACTGTCGAAGCGTCGATCGTTTTGACTTTATGTGTAATGCTCATGCTGTTCCTGTTCAGCTTTGCGCGCGTGTACAGTGCGCAGAGCCTGGTAAGTCATGCGGTTATACAGTCTTCCGACGCGGTTGCGCTCGAATCGTACCTGAGGGAAGAAACCCTCACGGGCAGCGAAGCCGATGTGGCGGAGCTGTCAAACAGATTTTTGGGAACAACATCCGTAAGCGCGGATACTTACACGAGCCTGCGTTCTGCCGACGTTCCGAAAACGGCTAAAGAGAAGTTTGTTTACGCGATAGGAAAAAACGAAGCCGAGGCGGACGAAAAGCTTAAAAAACTCGGTGTCAAATCGGGTCTGGCGGGTGTTGATTTTTCGGGTTCGTACATAGACCTCGGCAACGATGACGTCATAGTGTACGTCAGTTATACGATAGAAATGCAGTTCGGCATTTTCGGCATGGACGGGATAAACGTTACGAAAGCGGCAAAATCCAAAACATTCGGCGATATTCTGTTCGGCATTTCCGTAGTTGCGGAGGACCCGAAGATGGGTTCGGGCCTCGGCAGCGGCAGCTATAGGCACGGCACTCAGATACAGATATCGGCAGCACCGAAGTACGGCTACAAGTTTACAAAATGGGCGGACGGCAGTACCGCAAATCCGCGTACGGTAACGGTAACGGGCGAAAAAAAATACGTTGCAATTTTTGAAGCGAGCGAATTCGGAATAAATCTCGTTTCG
>CAVFAD010000013.1:34261-39206 GCA_963620305.1 Bacteroidaceae bacterium
CCACAAGGACGAAAAAACAAGAAACGTAAGCAGTCAGGCGTTCACGCTGACGGTCGACCAATCTTATACATGCACGGCAAATTTCACAAAAAACTCGTACAGGGTTTCGGTCGAAACGTCGGGACTCTCCGGCGGCAATGCCTATATCGTATATAACGGCAGAAACAGTACCTCCGTTACCGCGCTTTATCAGGACAGCTTCAAGCTGGTTGCGCCCTCCGTCAGCGGATATAAATTCTTGGGGTGGAAAGAAAAAGGCTCGGGCAATTATTTCAGCAGTGCGCCAAGCGTTATGATGAAAGTGCCCGCTTCGGCTGCAAGCTATGTGGCATGCTACGAAAACACGGTGCGAACCGTAAATTTCTATAATTATGACGGCTCGCTGTACGCAACGCGTCGGGTAAATTCCGGAAGGTCGTTAGGCTCGGATATGCCGTCCGATCCGCATTCCGTGGGTCATATTTTCAACGGATGGCAGAGCTTCGACCGCAATACCGCAGTGTATGACAACATGAATGTTTACGGGTCGTGGAGTAATTGCACAAGGCACGTGTGCGGCAACTGCAACGAGGATCACGGTATAAAGGCTCAAAAGCTTAATTCGCATCCCGTTTCGGGGTATACGATAACGTGCAGGTGCATAGTCTGCGCAAAATGCGGCAGCTATCTCAAGTACCGCAACGGAAGATGGCAGACGACAGGCAGCAAAAAATGGACGGCATCTAACGGAGAAAAAATAGAAATCGGAGAGAATGTTTGGTGCATAACTCACCGTTACGAGAGCGGCGGAACGGGCTACTGTTCAAGCTATATGAACAGCAAATCCGCAGGCGAATATCCGGTTCATCCGGTTCATTAACTTTCGGAAGGGAGAACAGAAATGAAATTTACATATGAAACACAGGGAGCGATAACATATTCGGTCTGTGAGCTTGAGCCGGCAGAGCAGATAGACAGCCTGACTCTCGGTATGCTTACGAATAACCACATTGTCGGCTTTGCACCGGTTTTGTATACCGAAATGGACGGGCAGCGATTTCTGAAATACAATATTTCGGCAAAGGTTTCCGCCGACCGCTTTTTCACGGGCACAATGAACAGGCAGAGAGCCCTGACCGCTTTTCGGAGCATCCTCGGCGCGATATGCTCCGCCGACGATTACATGATAGACCGGAACTGCATTTCAACAGACGCGGAGCACATTTTTCTGAACGTTTCGAGCTGTGAAGCGGCGCTGCTCTGTATTCCCGTCGTTACGGACAAAAACGCCGACACCGAAGCGGCGGCATTATTCAAAAAGCTCATGTTTTCGACACAGTTTGACGACAGCGAGGACAATACCTACGTCACCCGCCTGCTTGCATACATAAACAATACCGACGCCTTTACCGTATACGGACTGAAGGAGCTTGTCGAAAATCTTTTGTCGGAGGAAGCGCGCCCGGCGCAGACACCGCACACGCAGCAGCCTGCGGCGATGCCGTCGGCATCTCGGAACATTTCGGTCACGCCGCCTGTTTCGTCATTTTACGATACTATCTCAATCGACGACATCGGCGGAAATACTCCGAAAAAACAGGAGCCTGTTCCGCAGCCGCCCGTTCAGGGTCTGCCGACGCAGCCGCCCGTTCAGAGTCTGCCGACGCAGCCGCCCGTTCAGGGTCTGCCGACGCAGCCGCCGTTTGCGCCGCCTGCCGCTCCCGCCCGAAAAAAAGAAATGCCGCAGACAATGCCGACAGGCGCAAGACCGATAAGCGGCGGCGCACCTATGCACAGCGGCAGAACAGCCGGTGAAAATAACCGTCAACAGAAAGGATCCGCAATGCAAAAACCGATTTATGACAGCCGACCCGATTTTGCCATCCCCGGACAGCCTGCGGCAGGAATGCCGAGAGCCGCCGCTCCGACGGCTGCGCCGCAGAGCCGACCCGCAGCGGATGAGTCCGGCGAAGAAAAAAAGATTTCACTTTTCGGACTGCTTTCCCATTACAATAAAGAAAATGCCGAGCTTTACAAAAAGCAGAAAGAGACTGCCAAGGCAAAGAAAACCGCGGATAAAGAGTCGCGCAAAAAGAAAGAGCCGAAGGGTGCCGCGCCGCAGACGGAGGCAAGGCAGAGCTCAGGCTCGGGACTGTCGTCGCTCTATCCCATGCAGCAGCAGGTACAGCCGCAGCTTCGGCAGCAGATACAGCCTCAGATACAGCCTCAGATACAGCCTCAGATACAGCCTCAGGCGGTGCCCGTTCAAAACAGCTTTAACGAAACCACTGTTTTGTCGCCGAACATGACAAGCGGCGAAACAACGGTGCTCGGCGCAAATCCCATGATGCCGTCCCCATGCCTTATCCGTGTAAAAACGGGAGAGAGGATAAGCATCAACAAACCTGTTTTCCGCATCGGCAAGGAAAAAAGCTACGTCGATTATTTTATTGCGGACAATACCGCAATAAGCCGCAGCCATGCAAATATCCATACGGAAAACGGCGAATATTTCATTGAAGACACAAATTCGACAAATCACACCTATATCAACGGCGAACTGATAAACAGCAACATGAAAACAAAGCTGAACAGCGGCGATAAAATAAGACTCGCAAACGAAGATTTTACATTTACGGTTTGACGGTGCCGTCGGCAGCCGATTAAGCGTCACGTCGGCAGCCGATACCGAGCAGAGGAGAACATATGAACGAGGGTTTGCAAAATAAGCTTTTCGAGACAGCATGCGCCAACAATATATCTTACATACTGAAAGACAGCAATGACTTTTCCGTCACAGGCTACAAGGTTATGCGGAATCAAACCGACGCGGGACTGCTTCGCTGCGTCAAAGTCATGTATAACGGCAGAATCAAGCTCGTTTACCTTGTCGGTGAATACAAACCGCTGTCTTATGTGGCGGGCAGATACGGCGTCAATGAGCTTAACGCCGTTATCTTTAATCTGCTGCAGCGCACGTCGGATATCAAGGCAAACGGATTTTTCCGCGCGGAAAATCTGGAGCTTGATTTCAGTAAGGTGTTCGTTGATACGTCCGATTTTTCCGTTCATCTGATATATTTTCCTCTTGCGGGCGAAGCAGCGGGGAAAACAGCTGCTTTTGAAAGCGAATTCAGGGTAGCTTTGATAAACCTTTTCAATTCTTTCCCCGTCTTTAACGCACCGCAGTTTCAAAAGCTGTGCAGCGACCTCGCGAACGGCTCCGTGCCGCCCGATATGCTCATTCGCAGACTGCAGGAAAACATCAGCGGAAACAACCGCAATTTTGTGTTCGGCGAATCGCCCGCGCCTGCTCCCGACGACTTTAACCGCGTCTCTCCGCGCGGCGCATGCGTCGGCTCGGCATATCCCGACCCCCGTAATAACGCATCTCCCTACGGCGGGGTCAGCAGCGGCTCGCCTGTACCCGACGGCGGCAAAGGCGGCGCAAATTTCGCTTACGGCGGCGAGTGGGACTATCGGAATATGAATCAGTTCGAAAGGTACATGAGAAGCGAATTCCGTGGGGAGACCTGTTTCGATACGCCGCAGATAAAGCAGCCCGTTATGACCGTAGCTGCCGTAAATTCACCGATTCCGTTTTCGCTGACCGTCAACAAAACCGATTACCGTATCGGCAAAAATCCCGATATGGTTGACGGCGCGGTGACGTACAATCCCGCGATAAGCCGTGTCCACTGCAGAATTACCTTTTATAACGGCAGATACTATATTACGGATATGGACAGCGCAAACGGTACGTATGTAAATCAGCAGAGACTGTTCAGTCGGGAGATGCGCGCACTGAACAGCGGCGACAGCATCAGACTCGCCAACAGCGATTTTGTTATTTCTTTCTGAGGGGTGACATGTATGAATAAGCCTTATGTCGTATTGGCGGATTTGGACGCAAATTATCTGATACCTTTGGAGGACAGGCTTACCGAAGAACTGTATGACCGCATTGAGCTTGAGGTTATTACGGATAAACAGTATTTCGACAGCTTTTTTCTTGTCCCGCGAAAAATAGACACCTTGATAATATCCTCCGAGCTGTTTTCGGAAAGCTTGCTGCGTCATAATGTCACGGACTTTTTTCTGCTGACCGAGGAACCGAGCGATACGCAGTCAACCGATCATATAACGCGTATCTTTAAGTATTCCAGCGCAAAGGAGATTCTTAATCAGATTCTTTCCAAAAACAAAGACATGCTCGAAATGCACTTGAGCCGCAAAGAAACACAGGTTATTCTTGTGACTTCGTGCGTCGGCGGCGCGGGAAAAACAACGCTTTCGCTCGCTTTGAGCGAACGGCTTGCGAAAAATCACAAACGCGTTCTCTTTATAAGCGCAGACCCGGTGCAGAGCTTTTCTTACTATCTGCAAAACAAGGAGCCTCTGCCCAACTCCGCAGCGCGCACGCTCGGCGGCGCGGGCGACGAGCTTTACCGAACCGTAATGCCGTACCTGCGGAATGAGGGCTTTTCTTATCTTCCTCCGTTCGGACGCAGCGTTTCGTCAAACGGCTTGGACGAAAATATATACAACCGCCTTATAGCGGCTGCAAAGGCAGCACGTGAATATGACTGCATCGTGGCAGATGCGGCGCTTGGCTTTGACGGCAACACGGCAAAAATGATACAAGATGCGGATAAAGTAATCGTCACGGTGCTGCAGGATGCATATTCGACTTACAAAACAGAATATCTCGTGCGGAATATCGACTGCAGGGACAGCGATAAATTTTTGTTTGTCTGCAACAAATTCCGCCGCGATGCCGATAACGAATACATGAACTCGGATATGGGACGGCAGTTTATGCTTTCCGAGTACGTTGAGGAAGTCCCCGCGCACAGAATTTTTTCGCTTGACAGCTTTTCGGAGCTTTCGGGTGTGAAAAATTTAGCATACATTTTTTGCTGAATAGGTGGATTTGTACATTTAAGGGTCTGTTTATGACAAATTT
>CAVFAD010000014.1:0-37477 GCA_963620305.1 Bacteroidaceae bacterium
GAGCAATTTTCGTCTTTTGAGGTGCTTCTCTTGCTGACGCAAGTCAAGACGAAAAGGGCGAAAAGTGCCGAAAAGGGACGCTGACGGGCGGCATGGGTTTGACTCCCGTCAGCTTAAGTAAAGCCGTGCGCCCGATAGGCGGAGAAAAGCTTCCGCCGTACGTATGTTCAGCCGGCATGCTGCGGCTGCAGCCGCCGACTTAAGGTTTTTACGTCTGCTCTTTACTTGCTTTTTCCGAGCTCGAAAGTGCGGCAAGCCGTTTCGTCGCATGTGCATGCGTCACAGCAGCCTACTTTGATGGAGTCTGCGGTGCAGCGGCAGTCAGCCGAGTTGTGGATACAGTTTTTTGCATCGCACTTTATTCGCTTTTCGTCTTTTTTCGAAGAATTACTCATGTTTGTCACCTCGCTTTGAGTATGCGCCGAACGGGCGCGCTTTAAACGAGGAAAATTCTGAATAAAATTCAGGGGGAAATTTTTATAGTTTACAAATCTCTTACCTTGTCCGACATTCCCGCCGTACGTCCGTTTCTCGAATTTGCCGAATCGCGCACCTGCGACTTTACGGTAGGCGGTATGTTCATGTGGCGCGATTTCTACAAGATGAAATTCGCTGTCGAAGACGGTACGTTTATACTGAAGATGACGTTCCCCGACGGCAGAAAATTTTTCGCGCTGCCGTTGTCAAAGGATATTGAAAAGAGTGTAAAAATGCTCGCGGAGCACGAAAACGGAACTGCTGCTTTTGCGGATATACCGGAAGAATACATCCCGATGTTTTTGAAAATATTCCCGAATGCAAAAATCACGGAGCAGGCGGAACTTGCGGACTATCTCTATAATGCCGCAGACATAATATCGCTTTCGGGCAGAAAATATTCGGGACAGCGCAACCTTATCAATCAGTTCAGACGTGCCGTGCCGAATTACTCGGTAAAAGACACGGATGAGATACCGACGGAGGAGCTTGCCGATTTTTTGCGGGACGTATACCGCGAGGACACGAATGCAGCCGACGAAGAAAAGAACGAAAACCGTGAGGTGCTTGAGGTGATTCAAAACCGCAGCATTTACGGCATGGTCGGCTGCGCGCTGTATGACGGCGGCAGAATGCTCGGCTTTTCGTTCGGCGAAAAGCTCGGCGACACGCTTTTTACGCATATAGAAAAAGCGGACAGACGCGTAAACGGCGCATATCAGATGCTTGTGCACGAATTTTCGTCGCGCTGCGGCAGCGACGTAAAATACATAAACCGTGAAGAAGATATGGGCGACGAAGGTCTTCGGCGCGCAAAACGCGCATACCATCCGTCGGCAATGCTGAAAAAATACACAGTAGAGGTACACTGAAAAGCATGGCACTTTATACCATTGCCGATACACATCTGTCGTTCGGCTGCGACAAACCCATGGATATATTCAAAGGCTGGACGAATCACGCATCGCGCCTGTCCGACAAATGGAACGCACTTGTTGCACCCGAGGACACCGTCGTTATCCCCGGCGACATTTCGTGGGCGATGACGCTCAGCGAAGCGGCGGCGGATTTTCGCTTTCTCGATGCTCTGCCCGGCACAAAGATAATCGGCAAGGGCAACCACGACTACTGGTGGCAGACGATGAACAAGCTGAACGCGTTTTTGCGTGAAAATAATTTTTCCACGGTAAAATTTCTGTTTAATAACGCTTACCGCGTCGGCGACATTGCCGTGTGCGGAGCGCGCGGATGGTTTTTTGACGCGGCGGGCGACGACTCCGCCGAAAACCGCAAGGTCATAGACCGCGAAGCGGGACGTCTCGCGCGCTCAATCGAAGCGGGCATACGAACAGGCGGCGTGCCTGTTGTGTTTTTGCATTATCCCGCAGTCTGCGACGGAAACGCATGCGAGCCTATAACGGCGGTTCTGAAGAAATACGGAATTAAACGCTGTTACTTCGGACACATTCACGGGGACAGAACGGGACGGTTTGCGGATTTTACCGTTGACGGAGTGCGTTTTTCGCTCATATCGTCCGATTCGCTTGCGTTCTGTCCGAAAGCCGTCTTAATTTAGTGAAAATTTTGCAAAATAACAGTAGAAATTTCCGTATCCGTCTGATATAATAGTAGGGCTAATGTAAAAAAACATTTTTGCCCATGCGGTGTATACCGCCGAGGAACGGGCAAAACAGGAGGAAAACAAATGTCAGTTTCAGCTGAAAAAACAGGAACGAACGAATATACTCTTTCGCTTTCGATATCTGCGGAGGACTTCGAAAAAGCCGTTCAGAAAGCTTTTCTTCGCGAGAAGAACAAAATAACCGTCCACGGATTCAGAAAAGGCAAAGCTCCCCGCGCCATGATTGAAAAGATATACGGTGAAAACGTATTCTATGATACCGCTCTTGATATTGCGTTCCCCGACGCATACGAAAAGGTCGTCGTGGACGAAAAGCTCGACGTTGTAAGTCAGCCGTTCGATTTTGACATAAAGACCGTCGGCAAGGACGGCGCGGAGCTTACCTGCAAGGTGACGGTAAAACCCGTGATAGAGCTTGAAGGCTACAAGGGCATCTCCGCTCCGAAAGCATCCGCCGAGGTTACCGACGCGGAGGTTGATGCCGAGCTCAACAAAAAGCTCGAAGAGAACGCGAGAGAAATTACGGTCGAGGGCAGAGCCGCACACAACGGCGACATCGCTGTTATCGACTTTGAAGGCTTTGTCGACGGTGCCGCATTCGACGGCGGCAAGGGCGAAGACCATGACCTTGAGCTCGGTTCGGGTAGCTTTATTCCCGGCTTTGAAGATCAAATCGTCGGTCACAGCGTCGGCGACAGCTTTGACGTAAATGTCACGTTCCCCGAAAAATACACGGAGGAGCTTGCCGGCAAAGAAGCCGTTTTCAAAGTTGCTCTCAAGGGACTCAAGGCGAAGGAGCTTCCCGTGCTCGACGATGAGTTTGCAAAGGACGTAAGCGAATTTGACACGCTCGACGAGTACAAAGCCGACCTTAAAAAGAAAATGGCTGACGGCAAAGAGGCGAAAGCAAAGAGAGATTTCGAAAACGAAGTGTTCAAAAAGCTTGCTTCTCTCGTTACAGCCGAAATTCCCGCATGCATGGTGGACAGAACCTGCGACAACATGTTCTCGGAGTTTAAGTACAGCGTTGAGTCACAGGGCATTCCGTTCGAAATGTATCTTCAGTATCTCGGCATGACTCCCGATTCTCTCAAGGAAAGCTATAAAGCGAGAGCAGAAGAGGAAGTAAGAATAGAGCTTGCTCTCGAAAAGATAGTCGAGCTTGAAAATTTTGATATTTCGGAAGAAGAAACAGAAAAAGAATATGCCGACATGGCTGAAAAATACGAAATCGAGGTCGACGCGGTAAAGAAAGCGGTCGCCGCCGACACGCTTGCAAAGGAGCTTAAAATGAGAAAGGCATCCGCTTTTGTAACGGAAAACGCCGTCGCGGAAGATGCCTCGGAAGAAAAAACAGAGGAAAAACCCAAGAAAAAAGCTCCCGCAAAAAGAACTGCAAAGAAGAAAGCAGCCGAGGACGCATCGGCAGACGCTCCCGCAGAAGCTCCCGCAGCAGAGTAATTTAATCTTATTGCCGCATAAAAATCGGCAGACAGTCAATCATATTTACACCGACACGGAGGTGTTGCCCCGGCGCAGCACCTCCGATTTAACAGGAGGTATGTTCAGTATGGCACAGTCATATCCCAACTTCATGTCTCTCGTACCCACCGTTATCGAAAACACAAACAGGGGCGAAAGAGCATACGACATTTATTCGCGTCTTCTCAACGACAGAATAATTGTTTTGTCCGAGGAGGTCAACGACGTTACGGCAAGCCTTGTTGTGGCGCAGCTCCTTTTCCTTGAAGGGCAGGACCCCGAAAAGGACATTTCTTTTTACATCAATTCCCCGGGCGGAAGTGTTTCGGCAGGCTTTGCGATTTTTGACACTATGCAGTACATTAAGTGCGATGTTTCCACTATCTGCATGGGCATGGCTGCAAGCATGGGCGCGTTTTTGCTTGCTGCGGGCGCAAAGGGCAAGCGTTACGCTCTCCCGAATGCCGAAATTATGATACACCAACCGCTCGGCGGCGCGCAGGGTCAGGCAAGCGATATCAAGATTGCAGCCGATCATATTTTGAGAACACGCGCAAAGCTGAACCGAATCCTTGCCGACGAAACAGGCAAGCCGCTTGACGTTATCGAACGCGATACCGACCGCGATAACTTCATGACGGCGGAGGAGGCTGCGGAATACGGCCTTATCGATAAGGTTCTCTATAAGCGCGACTGAATCGGAGGAACTGACAGTTGAGTAAATACGACGTTAACGACAGACAGATTCGCTGCTCCTTCTGCGGACGGACTCAGGATCAGGTTTCAATGCTTATTCAGGGACCGGACGCGTATATCTGCGACGAGTGCGTTGAAAACTGCCGCAGTATAATCGAGGGCGGAGATTCCGTAAAGCGCAAACCGAACAGCCGCCGTACACCCTCTCCGCGCGTACTTCCGAAGCCGCAGGAAATAAAAGCGCGGCTTGACGAGTATGTCATCGGTCAGGACGAGGCAAAAATAGCCTTGAGTGTGGCGGTATACAATCACTACAAGCGAATTTACCGCAAAAACCGCGTGGATGTGGAGCTTGTAAAGAGCAATATTCTGCTGCTCGGCCCCACAGGTGTCGGAAAAACGCTCCTTGCGCAGACGCTTGCCAAAACTCTCGATGTGCCGTTTGCCATTGCGGACGCTACTACGCTCACGGAGGCGGGATACGTCGGCGAGGACGTTGAAAACATTCTTCTGCGCCTTATTCAGGCGGCGGATTACGATATAGACAAGGCGCAGCGCGGTATAATTTATGTTGATGAAATTGACAAAATAGCGCGAAAAAGTGAGAATCCGTCAATTACGCGTGACGTCAGCGGCGAAGGTGTCCAGCAGGCTCTCCTTAAGATTTTGGAGGGCACAGTCGCGAATGTTCCCCCGCAGGGCGGCAGAAAGCACCCGCAGCAGGAGTTTATTCAGATAGACACCTCCAACATTCTCTTTATCTGCGGCGGCGCATTCGACGGCATCGAAAAGATAGTCGAAAAACGACTCGGGAACAAGGTGCTCGGATTCGGCAGCGAGCTTCAAAGCAAGGCTGAATTTGAGACTGACGCTGTTATGACGAAGGTCATACCCGCCGACCTTGTAAAATTCGGTCTTATCCCCGAGTTGGTCGGACGTATGCCTGTGCTTACCGCGCTCCGCAACCTTGACGAGGACGCGCTTGTTAAAATTCTTACCGAGCCGAAAAATGCGCTGATAAAGCAGTATAAGGGTCTGTTTTCCATAGACAACGTCGAGCTTGATTTTGAAGACGACGCGCTTAAGCTTATAGCAAAAACCGCGCTCGAAAGCAAAACGGGCGCACGCGGACTGCGCGCGATTTTGGAGCGTACCCTTCTGCCCGTAATGTTCACTTCGCCGTCCGATCCGTCTATCGAAAAAATAACGGTAACGGCAGACAGCGTCGCAAACGGCAGCGTACCGCTGATTGAAAAAGACCCGGCACGTCTTGCACCGAAAACTCTTCCCGAAGATACTACGGCATAACGAACCCATGCCGTCGGTCGGCTTGACAAAATCCGTAAAAATGCACCTTGAGCATCCGATTTGCTTTAAGGTGCTTTTTCGCGCACACGTTTTTTGTCCGGCGTTTTTGTACTGCCGTTTGTTTTGCCCCGCGTGCCGAATATTGTACAAAACCGCCGTACCGCTTGCATTGTCCCGACGAAAAGTGTAAAATATCACGTGCAATCAACATTCAACAGTCAAAACAAGGAAAGGTAAGAAAGAAATGGAAGCACCACCTCCCGAAACGCACGAAAGGCTTCACCGCAGGCAAAGCCTGCATGCTGTGAAGCGTCTGCTGCCGTACTACAAGCCGTATGTCGGCATAATGATATTCGATCTGTTTTGCGCGGCAATGACCACCGTTTGCGAGCTTGCGCTGCCTATGCTCGTGCGTGAAATAACAAATGCCGCGACAAGCGAACCGATGACGCTGACGCTCAGAATGATACTCACGACGGGCGGCCTGTACATACTGCTCAGGTGCATAGACTCCGCAGCCATGTACTACATGAACAGTCGGGGTCACATTATGGGCACAAAAATGGAAACCGACATGCGGCGCGATATGTTTAACCATTTACAAAAACTGTCATTTTCGTACTATAATAATGCAAAAGTCGGCGTTATCATGTCGAGAATTACACACGACCTGTTTGAAGTGACGGAATTTGCGCACCATTGCCCCGAGGAATTTTTTATTGCAATAATAAAAATAGTCGGCTCGTTTTCGATACTGTGCAGCATAAATGTCCCGCTTACACTTATGATTTTTGCGCTGTTCCCCATTATGGTCGTCGCCATGTACCGCTTTAACCGCAAGCTTAAAGACGCACAGAAGGAAAGCCGCCGCCGCATAGGCGAACTGAATGCGACGGTTGAGGACTCTCTCCTCGGCATTCACGTGGTAAAGAGCTTTGCGGGTGAAGAAAAGGAAGAAAAACGCTTTGAAAAGGGCAACCTGTCTTATCTTGACATTAAGGCGCGTATGTATAAGCTCATGGGCGCGTTTCACTGCGTGTCGCGTTTTTTCGACGGCATCATGTATATTCTGACTGTGCTTGTCGGCTCACTGTTTATTCTCAAAAAACAAATAAATGCGGCAGATCTTATCGCGTATCTCATGTATGTAACAACGCTGTTTGCATCGGTTCGTTCTATTTTGCAGTTTGCGGAGCAGTTTTACCGCGGCATAACCGGTGTGGAGCGGTTTATTGAGGTCATGGACACGGAGCCTGACATAAAGGACGCGCCGAACGCAGCGGAGCTTACGTGCAGCGGCGGCGAGATAGATTTTAAGGACGTGACCTTTACATACGGCGAAGGCGGGCGCGATGTTTTGAGTTCATTTTCGCTGAAAGTGAAAAAGGGCGAGCAGCTTGCCGTAGTAGGGCCGTCCGGCGCGGGTAAAACGACGCTCTGCGCGCTTATTCCGAGGTTTTATGAGCCGAAAGAGGGAAAAATTCTCATCGACGGTACGGACATAAAGGATGTCACTTTGCATTCGCTTCGCTCGAATATCGGCATTGTGGAGCAGGACGTGTACCTGTTCTCCGGTTCTGTGCGCGAAAATATTGCCTACGGCAAGGACGGCGCGACCGACGAAGAAATAAAAAAAGCCGCGTCGCTTGCGGGTGCGCTCGACTTCATCGGGGAGCTGCCTGACGGATTTGACACGTACGTCGGTGAGCGCGGAGTAAAGCTTTCGGGCGGACAAAAGCAGCGCATTGCAATCGCGAGGGTCTTTTTGAAAGACCCGCCGATACTTATTCTCGATGAAGCCACGAGTGCGCTTGACAACGAGAGCGAACGCCTTGTCCGCGACAGTCTGTCGCGTCTTGCAGAGGGCAGAACAACGCTGACAATAGCACACCGCCTTACCACCGTCAAAAACTGCGATCGCATAATCGTCCTCACCGAAGACGGCATTGCGGAGGAAGGCACCCATACGGAGCTTATGAAAAAAGACGGCATCTATGCCGAAATGTACAAGCTGTACAGCGACGATTAACGAAAAAGCCGTTATGGACGGGAGACGACCCCGTGCCGGTTTGACAGTGCGGAGTCGGTTCGTTACACTTTTCGGCGCTGCCCGCCGAGCCGTGTCAATGACACCCGCCGGGCGTGACAACGACACCCGCCGGGCGTGACACATATAAAGCCGAATGAAGTAGACCACACTACGTTGCAGGTGATTTTCTTACTTGTAACCTGTTGGGTTAGACGAATACAAAAAACAGACGGAAGCCGACGTAAGCCGACCTCCGTTTTATTTTATCCGTTTCTTGTTTGTTTTTTTACTTGTTTTTTTCGGCTGTTTGTGCGGCATCAGTTCCCCGCACTTGCGAAATCGAAATCACCGAAGCCTTTCGCGCCGAAAAGCTTGTAGATGATGTCGTTATTCTTTTTGAGAATATCGGTGAGAACTTTGCTTGCCTTTGAAGGTTCCGGTTCAGCTGTGTAAACGCCGATATCAACGAGCATGGTGCGGAACCGCGCGAGAAGTGCGTCATCCGATTCGGGGTTGTTGACGGTGTTTTCGGTCATTGCGATAACTTCGTTATACAGAGCCTGCTGTTCGGCGGTAAGCGTATAACCGTTATCGGCGCAGTATTTTTCGAGATCGGGAATCCAGCTTCTCTTAAGGCTCTTGAGGTTTCGTGCAAGGTTGAACTGCGGATAATAAACGCCGTCCTCCGCGAGGTTGTCGCAGTCCTCGACACTCTTTATTTTGCCGAGTGCAATATCAAGCGCGACCGAGAGTGCGGTGTTGTTGTATTCGAGTTCATGTTTCTGACCGAAGAAGAACCATGTTCTGTCGGGATAATACGTTGTCGAGATATTGAGAGTTTTATCCGGAGACAGGCGTCTTCCGTCGCCGTCCGCAAACGTTTCGTTGTATGCGACGAACGATGTTCCGGGGGCAGTGGACGAAATATTGATTATCTCGTCGGAATTGGTAAGCTCGGCATGCTTCATGAACCCGAAAACCTCATAGTCGGACGTTACCGCACCGTAGGGAAGACCGTAGCCGGCTATAAACGAAACGGGAATACCCTGCGCGTCAAGGTCGGCAAGACGCTGCCTAAGCGTGCTCTGCGCCGCGTGATAAGCGTCCGCCTCTTTCAGAACCGCTTCGGATTTTATCATGGGGCGTATTTCATCGTATGAGTAGTCCGGGATAAGCGCGAGCAGCGACGGAGCATCGAGAACCACCGTTTCGCACAGAATGCCCACAGCCTGGTCGACAAAGCCGCGAAGTCCCGCCTTCGGGAAAAGCCGAAGAAGAACATTTACGACGTAACCCCACGGCGCACCGACGAGATCGCCTATTATACCGTTATAGAAAAGCTCTGCGGAATTGTCCGCATAATCTTTTTTGAGGAGATCCGTAACAACATCGCTGCCGTTCCAGCATCCGACTATCGACACCACGCGCCTTACGTGATTTTCCGTCTTTTGCGGGTATGCCGCAAGGTATGCGCTTACGACCGACGCACCCATCGACATGGGTACAAGCACGACTTCTTTTGCGCCTACCTTGTTGTTTGCGATAACCGTTTCGATAAAATCGTGAAGTCCCGCGACATTTTGCGAAGTGTACGAAAACGCGCAGTAGTTATAGCAGTAGAGGTAGTCCTCATAATTCTCGCCGAGACGCTTTTCGGCTATTTCCGCACAGGGAATCGAGCCGTAAAATCTGTCTTTTGCTTCACTCTCGAATTCGCCGTTTTCATTGATTATTCCGGGATACTCCGAAACGGGCATTGTGTAGCGGGGCGTTACCACTCTGCTGTCGCATTTGCCGCTTTCGTCGACGATATTGTAAGAAAACATGTTTTGAATGAGCGTTCTCACGTCCTCGTCCTTTACCATGTTCTTTCTTGTAATGACGGAAAGAAGCAGTCCGCCGACCATTCTGAGAATGGACTTGATGCTTGATTTCTGTTTAAGTGCGGCGGCGATCTCGTTCGAGAACAGATTCCAGCGTCCCGAATATTTGCGCTGAGCTATAAGCGGAGCGTAATTTTCGTAATCCTGAAGCGTGCCGTTTTCAAATGCTCCCTGTGCCGTATATGATTCGTCAAAGAGGTAAGAAAACGACTGTCCTATACCGGTGACAAACAGAATAATACTGTTTTCGCCCTCGGCAAACGCGCTTTCGAGACTGTCTGCCGTTTTTACGGCGGGCGCATCGTCGTCATTCCGAGTCGTTTCGGCAGACGCGGGCACTGCCGCAAAGGGAACAAGCATTGCTGCGCAGAGAATAAGTGCAATAACCTTTTTCATCGTAACTTCCTCCGATACCGTACTACCGTATATGATAGCACACAACGGGAGCTTTTGCAATAACGAAAAGCATTGCGGCGCAGCAGCGAAATGCACAAAAATGCGCGCACAGACAAGGCATTTTGACTAAAATTCCGTTACACTAAAACCGTTACGATACGGTGTGTGCCGTCGGTAATGCTGCTTATCATGTCCTCCATGCAGCCGTCGTAGTAATGCAGTGTGAAAAATGCGTCCTTTTCGCATTTTTCGACGGCTCCGAAATATCTGTCGCGCAGCGGTTCATCCCAGCAGGCGGCAATGTCCTCATACGGAATGAGCGCATCGACCTTAATGTCGGGATATTTTTCTTTAAGCTCAAAAAGACAGTCGGCGATATACACACCCGCTCTGTTCATAACGCAGACAAAGCTGCGTTCGCCCGCGTCGACCACGTCGCCGATTCCCTGTGTGATACGCTCTGTGTCAATGCCCGTATTATCGGCGTTTTCCTTTTTTTCGATACCTAAAAGATAACATTTTTCTTTACCTTGCATTTTGTGTGTCCTCCGTTATTTTTTATTTCCGCCTGTCTTACCGACGGCTCTGCCGCAGCGGCATCCGTGCACGGCACGGAAAATTCGAGTGATGCGAATTTTGCCGTTGAGGTCATAATAACACACTTATCGGGCGAAATTTGTCGAAACCTGTCGACAGAAAAAATTTTTTTGAAAAGTTTATGACCCGGCGAAGAAAACGCAGTCACACTTTCACTCTGTCGGCGTATGATACAGTGCGGGCAGACAAAAAACGCATCGCAAAAATACGGTGCGCGCCCGACAAAGAAGATGATGTCTTCCTCAAAAAGGAGGTTTTCCATGCCGAGATATCAATATTACTATAACACCGGCAGCATGTTCGGTGACCCCGCGTTCGGAAATACGGTGCAATGCGACTGTTCGCCGGTAATGCCGCCTGCGCCGCCCGTACCGCCCGCGCCGCCGATGCCGCCCATACCGCCCGCGCCTCCCGTCCCCGCAGCGGTAGGACCTACGGGGCCTCAGGGCATACCGGGAGCAACGGGTGCAACAGGCCCCACCGGACCTCAGGGTTATCCCGGACCGGCAGGTGCACAGGGCATTCAGGGTATTCAGGGGCCTCAGGGTCCCCGGGGTGAGACAGGCGCAACAGGCGCACAGGGTCCCACAGGGCCGCAGGGACAGCCGGGCCCCGTCGGAGCAACAGGCCCTACCGGTCCTCAGGGACAAACAGGTGCCACGGGTGCGACGGGTGCGACGGGTGCCACGGGTGCAACAGGTCCCACAGGCGCGACGGGTGCGACGGGTGCGACGGGCGCTACGGGTCCCACAGGTGCGACGGGTGCCACGGGTGCAACAGGTCCCACAGGCGCGACGGGTGCGACGGGTGCGACGGGCGCTACGGGTCCCACAGGTGCGACGGGTGCCACGGGTGCAACAGGTCCCACAGGCGCGACGGGTGCGACGG
Organism: Bacteroidaceae bacterium; assembly: GCA_963620305.1. Taxonomy (GTDB): domain Bacteria; phylum Bacillota; class Clostridia; order Oscillospirales; family Acutalibacteraceae; genus RUG806. The sequence goes on from CAVFAD010000014.1 coordinate 11,399, forward strand.
GCGCAGACGGCGTAACACCGACATTTACGATAGGTACCGTCACAAGCGGCGACACACCCGCGGTAACAATTACCGGCACGGCACCCGATTATGTGCTGAATTTCGTGCTGCCCAATAATGCATAATTCTCAATAAACCCTCGCATAAGCGAAAAAAACATTGCCGCCGCAGAAAGAGTGTTTTTTGCGGCGGATTTTTAAGAGGTGACGATTTTGCCGTACAAAATAGCGGTGTATGCGATTGCAAAAAACGAAGAAAAATTTGCGGACAGATGGGCAAAAAGCATGTCGGAGGCTGATGAAATAGTTGTTCTCGACACGGGCAGCGACGACCGAACGGCGGAAATTCTCGCGTCGTATCCCAACATAAGGGTCTACCGCGAAGAAATAAAACCGTGGAGATTTGACACTGCGCGCAACCGTGCGCTTTCTTTAGTTTCGGATGATGCGGATATATGTATTTCGACCGATATTGACGAGCTTTTCGAGCCGGGCTGGCGCAGCGGAATCGAAGCCGCTCTTGACAGGGGCGCACAGAGAATACGCTACCGCTATACTTGGAATTTTTTGTCCGACGGCAGCGAGGGCACCGTTTTTACGGCTGACAAATTTCATGCGCGGCACTCATTTGAATGGCGTCATCCCGTGCACGAGGTGATAACCTACACGGGAAAGGGAGAGCCGAAAACGGTATTTGCCGACGGAGTGCGTCTGCTGCACAAAGCCGACAGCGGAAAATCGCGTGCGTCATACCTCGGACTTTTGGAAATGTCGGTTGAGGAATGCCCCGAAGACGACCGAAACATGCACTATCTCGGACGTGAATACATGTTCCGCGGCAGATATTCCGATGCCGTAAAAGTACTGAAAAAACACCTTGCTCTCAAGAGTGCGACATGGGCGGACGAACGCAGCGCGTCAATGCGGTTCATAGCGTTTTGCCTGTTTCGGACGGGCGACACCGACGGCGCGGCGTCATGGTTTCTGCGCAGCTGCGCCGAGGCTCCGCATTTGCGCGAGCCGTGGCTGAATTTTGCATATTTTTGTTATGACATAAAAGAGTACGAAGCTGCCGCTGCACTTGTAAACAGGGCATTGAAAATAAAAACACGCCCCGACAGCTACATGAACGAGGGCGACTGCTGGAACGAAAAGCCGTTTGACATTCTGTCGATGTCATACTATTACCTCGACTGTAAGGAAAAGGCACTCAAGGCAGCCGAAAAAGCACTTGAAATTGCGCCCGAAAACGAACGCATACGCGGTAATCTTCGCTGGTTCCGTTGACAACGGGCGCGATGTCTGATACAATTGCATCGTACAGAGGTGATGTAAAAATGGTCACGGCTATTAACGCTTTTAACAAAATTTTCGCGATTCTGCTCGGCTTTATACTTACGCTTACGGGAGGAGTGAACTCCGTTTTTAACGGAGACGTTGCAAAATTCGAGAATCTCGGCGGTGTTGTCGGACTTGAAACGCTTGTACGTGCACAGGGTGTGACGGGCGACGGCGAAAGCATATTTTACAGCGGAAAATCCGCACTCGAAAGAGTATCTGCGAATAATTCGGAGGTTTTGGCGATAAACACGGGGGCGATACCGGACGAACTTAAAGCTCTCGGAATAAAACACATCGGCGGCATAAGCGTTTATAACGGCACTCTTTACGCCGCGCTTGAGGACTCAAAGGTGTGGCGGCATCCCGTTATCGCGCTTTACGACGCAAAAACGCTCAAATACAAAGGCATATATTATGAGCTTTCTCCCGAGCGTCACACGCACGGCGTTCCGTGGGTCGCGGTCGACGGCGAAAACGGCATCATATATGCGGGCGACGGCAGAAATTACGGCAGTGTGTTTAAATATGACATCAATACACTGGAGTATATCGGCGAATTGACGTTTTCGGAGCAGGTTGAAAAAGCTCAGGGCGGCGAAGTGCACGGCGGCAGGCTGTACCTCGGCACGAACGACAGAACACGTGCGGTTTATTCCGTCGATACCTCGACAGGAGAAGCCCGCAAGCTTTTTGACCGCATCGCGTACGAATACAAGCTTATCGACAATTTCGGCGGTGAGGGCGAGGATCTTACGGTCATGACGGTAAACGGAGAGCTTATGCTCTGCACTCTGCAGATAGGCGCGACCTTTACGGACGCGACTCTGCGCGGATACCGACTTGCGGATTTTGAACAATAAAACAACGGCACATCGGCGTTTTGCTTCGGCGAAGCGCCGCCTTTTTATCCTTTTGCGCCGTCGGGTGAAACGGCACTGCGCAAGCCGTGTTTCTTTTGCGGGTAAAACGGGAAATTATACAAATGCAAATGAAAAAGATTGCAGTATAATATTTATTTTTTTATTTGTATGTGGTATACTTATATGACTGTAAAAAGCGAAAACGGAGAATACTATGTTTGTTGACATTGCGAAAATCAGGATAAAAGCGGGCAACGGCGGCAACGGTGCTGTTGCGTTTCACAGAGAAAAATACATTGCATCGGGAGGCCCCGACGGCGGTGACGGCGGCAAGGGCGGCGATATCATTTTTCAGGCGGACGATCACCTCGCGACGCTTGCCGACTTCCGATACAAAAGAAAATATACGGCAGAAAACGGTCAGAACGGCGGCGGCAGCAAATGCACGGGCAGAAAAGGCAAGGATCTTGTAATTAAAGTCCCGAAGGGGACGATAATAAAAGAGGCGGAATCGGGTGCGGTGCTTGCCGATATGTCCGGCGACGAGCCTTTTGTTGCCGCGAAAGGCGGCAAGGGCGGCTGGGGCAATCAGCATTTTGCGACTCCGACGCGTCAGGCTCCGCGCTTTTCGCGCGACGGCTATCCCGGCGAAGAATGGGAGGTGCAGCTTGAGTTAAAGCTGCTTGCCGACGTGGGTCTGCTCGGCTATCCGAACGTTGGAAAATCATCGCTCATATCCGTTGTCAGCGAAGCAAAGCCTATTATCGCGGACTATCATTTTACGACGCTGACTCCCGTTCTCGGGGTGGTGCGAATGGGTCCCGAAAGCAGCTTTGTCATGGCGGATATCCCGGGACTTATTGAAGGCGCGGGCGAAGGCGTGGGACTCGGTCACCGTTTCCTGCGTCATGTCGAAAGATGCCGCATGCTTGTACACATAGTGGATGTAGCCGGGAGCGAGGGCAGAGACCCGATAGAGGACTTCAGGACGATAAACAAGGAGCTTGCGGTGTTTAACCCCGAGCTTACGAAATGCCCGCAGATAGTGGCGGGCAACAAGGTCGACCTCGCGACGGACGAGCAGCTCGCCCGTTTCAGGAAATTTATCGAAGAACAGGGTCTTGAGTACTATGAGATAATCGCGCCCATCTGCGAGGGCACGCAGGAGCTCATAAACGCCGTGGCGGCGAAGCTTGCCGAGCTGCCGCCCGTGCGCCGGTTTGAAAGCGAACCCGTACCGATGGAAGTGCTTGAACGCAAAAAGGATTCGGGTTTCAAGATAACCGTGCGCGACGGCGACTACTACGTAGAAGCGGAATGGCTTCTTAAAATTCTCAACAAAACGGATATTGACGACTACGAGTCGCTGCAGTATTTTCAGCGTGTGCTCGATTCGTCGGGCATTTTTGCGGCTCTTACCGAGCGCGGCATAAAAGAGGGCGACACGGTAATAATTTACGACCTGGAGTTTGACTATGTGCCCTGATGAAATGACTCAAATGCTCGGAGGTCTGTCGGGTGAGGACGTTTCCCCTGCGGGAATGTCGGGACTGAGCCTTGCGTTTGTGGGTGATGCCGTATACGAAACAATGGTGCGCACGCTCGTTTTGAGCAAAGGCGACGCACGCGTTCAGACGCTTCACTCGCATGCCATCGACTACGTAAACGCTTCGTTTCAGGCGCAGGCTGCGGACAGGCTCATGACTCTGCTGACGGAAGAAGAAATGTCCGTTTACAAGCGCGGGCGCAACGCTCCGTCGGCTCACACACCGAAAAACAAGACCGAAGCCGAATATCACAAGGCGACGGGTTTTGAGGCTCTTTTCGGATATCTGTGGCTGAAAAAAGATTTTAAGCGGTTGTCGTTACTGTTTTTCGCCGCCGTGCAGGCTGACGGCACAAAAGAATAAAGCCGACGGGCATCAGGTTTTTTTCTCCCGTCAGACAAAGCTTAAAAAGAGGGTTTTTGAATGGATTCAAAAAGAACGGACGGCTTTAATCTGAAAGCGGCGGGTTCGCTCGCTGCGGATTTTATGCTGTGGTGTCTCGGCTGTCTGCTCTATGCGGTGGGCGTGGTGATTTTCACGACGCCGATGCATTTTGTTACGGGCGGCCTCACGGGTATTGCCGTAATAGTTCATCATCTTATCCCGGCGGTGCCGATAGGCGCATTCGTTTTTGCCGTCAATATTCCGCTGTTCATAGTATCGTGGAAGGTGTTCGGCTATAAATTCATAATACACACAATGGTTGCGACGAGCCTTTTGTCGGGATTTCTGGATTTGACGCAGATAGTCGGCGAAAAATACAACCTGCTGTTCAGCGGTGACGAAAAGCTCGTTGCGGCGATATTCGGCGGCGTGTTGTGCGGCGCGGGACTCGGCATAGTTTTTTCGAGCGGCGCGACGACGGGCGGCATTGACATACTTGCGCGTCTTTTACGCATAAAGCTGCCGCACATATCGGTCGGAAAGCTCGTGCTTGCGTGCGACTTTATCGTCGTGATTCTCAACGGCATTGTTTCGAAAAGCATCGAAAACGTGCTGTATTCGCTTATTATTATCTTCATTTCTTCGCAGGCGGTAGACTATGTCATATCGGGCATGAGCCATTCGAAAATGATGCTCATCATGACAAAAGACCCCGAAACGGTCTGCAAAGATATCATACAGCTGTGCGGGCGCGGTGTATCGGTCATTCCCGCACGCGGCGGCTACACGGGGCAGGAAAAGGAGATGCTCATGTGCGTCGTAAGAGCGCACGAAGTGGCGTCCGTGAGAAAAATAGTAGCGAAATACGATGACAAGCCGTTCATAATCATAACAGACTCGTCCGAGGTGCTCGGACAGGGCTTTAAGTCCCACAAGGACACGCTGTAAAAACCGTGCGCGCAGGCGCATCGGGCAGCAAAAGAAAAAATCAAACCTCGACAAAAAAGGGATAAAAATATATGAGAGAAAAGAAAACACACATCCGAAATTTTTCGATAATAGCGCACATCGACCACGGCAAGTCGACGCTTGCCGACCGTTTGCTCGAAATAACGGACTCCGTTTCGTCACGCGACATGCAGCAGCAGCTGCTTGACAACATGGACATCGAGAAAGAGCGCGGAATAACGATAAAAGCCCGTGCGGTCACGCTGAAATACAAGGCAAACGACGGAAAAGAGTACGAGCTGAATCTTATCGACACTCCCGGTCACGTCGATTTTAACTACGAGGTGTCGCGTTCGCTTGCGGCGTGCGAGGGCGCGGTGCTCATAGTCGACGCAACGCAGGGCGTTGAGGCTCAGACGCTTGCAAACACATATCTTGCGCTCGACCACGATTTGGAGCTTGTGCCCGTCATAAACAAAATAGACCTCCCCGCCGCCGACCCCGACAGGGTGTGCGCGGACGTTGAGGAGATAATAGGGCTTGACTGTTCCGACGCGCCGCGCGTTTCGGCGAAAACGGGCGAAAACGTACCTGCGGTGCTCGAACAGATTGTAAAGCTCGTTCCGTGTCCCGAGGGCGACGACGACGCGCCGTTCAAGGCTCTCGTTTTCGATTCCGTGTACGACAACTACAAGGGTGTCATAGTTTACGTGCGCGTGATGGACGGCACGCTGAGGTCCGGCGACACGATGCGCATGATGGCGACGGGCGCGGAATTTACCGTCGTGGAAGTCGGCAGAATGTCTGCGCTGTCGCTCGTTCCGGCAAACGAAATAAAAGCCGGCGAAGTCGGCTACATAACCGCGTCGATAAAGAGCGTTGTGGACGCGCGTGTGGGCGATACCGTGACCACAGCCGAAAATCCGGCAGACGAACCGCTCCCCGGCTACAAAAAGGTAAATCCCATGGTGTTCTGCGGAGTCTACCCCGCCGACGGCGCGGACTATGAAGCACTGCGCGAAGCACTCGAAAAACTGCAGCTAAACGACGCGGCTCTCTCGTTTGAACCCGAGACATCGGGTGCGCTCGGCTTCGGTTTTCGCTGCGGCTTTTTGGGACTGCTGCACCTCGAAATAGTTCAGGAGCGTCTTGAACGCGAGTACAATCTCGACCTTGTTACCACCGTGCCCGGAGTCGTCTATAAAATACACCTTACCGACGGCAGCACGGTTGAAATAGACAACCCCACAAATTACCCCGACCCGGCGGTCATCGACTATGTTGAAGAACCGATAACCGACGCGCACATCTACGCGCCGCCGGAATACGTCGGCACGATTATGGATTTGTGCCAGGACAGACGCGGAACATTCAAAAATATGAATTATCTCTCTGCGGACAGAGTCGATATACACTACGAGCTGCCGCTTAACGAAATAATCTACGACTTTTTCGACGCGCTCAAGTCCCGCACACGCGGATACGCGTCGTTTGACTACGAACTGAAAGAATACACCCGTTCGAGCCTTGTAAAGCTCGACGTACTCCTCAACGGCGACATTATCGATGCGCTGTCATTTATAATCCACTCGGAAAAAGCATACCCGAGGGCGCGAAAGATAGCCGAAAAGCTCAAGGACAACATTCCGCGCCAGATGTTTGAAATCCCCGTTCAGATAGCGATAGGCGGCAAGGTCATCGCCCGCGAGACGATAAAGGCAATGCGCAAGGACGTGCTTGCAAAGTGCTACGGCGGCGACATCACACGAAAGAAAAAGCTGCTCGAAAAACAGAAAGAGGGCAAAAAGCGCATGCGCCAGTTCGGCACGGTGGAAGTACCGCAGGAGGCGTTCATGGCTGTCCTCAAGCTCGACGACGGCGACAGCTGAAAACCGAAATGAATCCCACACAAAACACGGGGATATATATCCATGTCCCGTTTTGCCGCTCAAAATGCCCATACTGCGACTTTTATTCGCTTCGCTCGCCCGAAAAAGCGGACGCGTACGCATTTGCCGTAAAGGACGAATTGAAAACGCTTCGGCGGCTGTCCGATTTCGTCGGCGAAAACGCACGGAGAAAAAACACGGACTCGGTGTATTTCGGCGGCGGAACTCCGTCGGTCATGGGCGCAAAAACACTGTCGGAAATGCTGTCGTCGGTCAAAAGCGGTTTTTCCGTCGACAAAAATGCGGAAATAACGGCTGAAGTCAATCCGTCGCTGTGCTCCCCCGAAACGTTTTTTGCGGAGCTTGCCGCGGGCGGATTTAACCGCGTGTCGGTAGGCATGCAGAGCGCGGTCGACAAAGAAAGACGCGCACTCGGACGCACTGCGGGCGCGGAGGAAGTAAAAGCTGCCGTAAAAAGTGCGCAAAGAGCGGGAATACACGACATTTCGCTCGATATAATGCTCGGCATACCGATGCAAACCGAAAAAACGCTTGCGCACACTCTCGATTTTGCACTGTCGCTCGGAGTGACGCATTTAAGCTGCTACATGCTGCAGATAGAGGAAGACACTGCTTTTTACCGCAGACGCGCAAGGCTTAATCTGCCGACCGAGGACGAAACAGCCGACATGTATCTTTTTATGTGTGACCGTCTGAAGGATGCCGGCATGCGTCACTACGAAATATCCAATTTCTGCTTCGACAACAACGTAAGCCGCCACAACATGAAATACTGGACTCTTGCCCCGTACATCGGAATAGGTCCGTCGGCTCACTCGTTTTACGGCGGCAGGCGGTTCTTTTTCGAGCGAGATACCGATGCGTTTTCGGACGGCGCAAAAGCCGTGTTTGACTGCATCGGCGGCACAGCCGAGGAGAAAATAATGCTCGCGATGCGCATTGACTCCGGCGCGGCGGTAACGGATTTTTCGGAAGAAGCAGTAAAAAAACTGCCGACGCTCAAAAACGCGGGACTGATAACCGAAAACGACGGGCGCATTGCGCTGACGGACAGCGGATGTCTTGTTTCAAATTCCGTTATCGCGGAGCTGATATGATAAACATACAACACAGATAAACATACAAACCGAAAGAAAAGAGAGAACGTATCCATGCTTTTATCTCAACTGCTTAAAAACGTCAAATACACCTCGCCGTCTTTTTCCGACTGCGAGATAGACGACATCGTATACGATTCGCGCAAAGCCTCGGCGGGCAAGCTTTTTGTCGCGTTGACGGGCGCGTTCACGGACGGCCACGACTACGCCGAAAGCGCATATCTCAAGGGGGCGCGTGCGTTTGTAACCGAACGGGAACTGCCTCTTCCGTCCGATGCAACGGTGATAGTCACCGAAAATTCCCGCGCCGCCCTCGGCGTAATAAGCGGTGAGTTTTTCGGTCATCCCGAAAAAGAAGTCGACATTGTCGGCGTTACGGGCACAAAGGGCAAGACGACCGTCACGCACATGCTGCGCCACTGCCTTGACGAATGCGGAATAAAAAGCGGCGTCATCGGCACGGTGGGCGCGTATTACGGCGACACGTTTGTACCGACGGTGAACACTACACCCGAATCGTACGAGATAATGCGGCTTTTGCGCATGATGGCTGACAGCGGAGTAAAGACCGTATGCATGGAAGTATCGTCGATAGGACTAAAGGCGCACCGCACCGACGGCATTGAATTTGCCGCGGCGGTGTTTACAAACCTCTCCCCCGACCACATAGGCGGCGCGGAGCACGAGAGCTTCGAAGAATACGCATACTGGAAAAAGCAGCTCTTTAAGCAGTGCAAAAAAGCGTACCTGTGCGCAGACGACCTCTTTTCGAACGAGATAATAAAAGAACTCGACTGTCCGTACGAAACGTTTGCGGTGAACACCGACGCGGACATGACCGCCGACAACATAGAGCCGCTCGGCGGCAACAACTTTTTCGGGGTTTCGTTCGATATCGAGTGCGGAGGAAAAACCGTCCCTGCGAAAATCGCGATGCCCGGTGTTTTTAACGTCGAAAACGCCCTTGCTGCGGTGTCGGTGTGCAGAGGGTTCGGCATTCCCGTCGAAAAAGCGTCAGCCGCTCTTGCAGCGGCAAAGGTCAAAGGCAGAAACGAGTGCGTTCACGTCAATGCGGATTACGACGTTATCATCGACTACGCGCACAACGGGCAGAGCTTTAATTCGGTTATCGACACCTTTTCGGTCTATCCGCACAACAGGATAATAACCGTGTTCGGCTCGGTGGGCGACAGAGCGCAGCTTCGCCGCCGCGAGATGGGCGAAATAAGCGGCGAAAAAGCCGACCTGACCGTAATCACCGCCGACGACCCCGGCTACGAGGACCCTCTGAAAATAGCGGAGGAAATAGCCGACGCAGTCAAAAAAGCGGGCGGAAAATATATAATAGAAACGGACAGAAAAGCGGCTGTTTTCAAGGCTCTCGACGCTGCCGAAAAGGGCGACATCGTTCTTATCCTCGGCAAGGGACACGAAACGTCGCAGAAAATAAAGGGTGAAAGGGTACACTATTCCGACCACGAAACGGTAGAGGAATATTTTCGGAGGAAGAAATGAAATATTCGTTCCGCACAGAAACCGACAAAGCCGCGTTTGAACGTTTTGTTCTTGAAAACGGCGGCATATATATGCAGTCCGCAAAATGGGCGGACGTAAAAAAAGAGTGGCATTCGACGTTTTACTCGGGATTTGACGAAAACGGCGCACGCGTTCTGACCGCGCTTATAATGGAGCGGCGCATTCCCCTTGCGGGAAAAATAAGCTACTGCCCTGCGGGTGCGGTGTGCGACTGCGAAAACGCGGAGCTTATAAAGGCGTTTTCCGATTTCATGAAAGGTGAGATGAAGAAAAACGGCATAACCGCACTTTTTTTCGACCCGTGCGTCGAGCTTCGCATAAACGGCAAAAAGCAGGCTCGCGGCGTAAAAGTTCACAACAATCTCGTCTCGGCAGGGTTCACGCTCAACACCGACGCGTCCAAGTGTCTGTACAAAGCGCCGGTGCAGCTTATTTTGCCGCTCAAGGACGAAAGCGGCGCACATTACACGCCCGAAAAGCTCCTCAAGGGTTTTGAAAAAGGCGTCCGCTATTCTGTAAGAATAGGCGAACAGCGCGGACTGACCGAAGAAGTTTACACTATATCCGACGTGAAAAAAAATCCGTCCGTGATGCGCGATTTTCTCGACGTTATGCACGACACATCGTCACGCGACGATTTCGTAGAGCGCAGCGGCGACTACTGCGAACGGCTTCTTGAGGTTTTCGGCGAAGAAGGCATGGACATTATGCTTGTTTATTACGACAAGGAAAAGGATCGCGCACAGCAGGAATCGCGGCTGAAAAGGCGTGCGGAGCTTGAAAAATCTCTCCCCGACGCGCCCGAAAAAAAGGTGCGCGGCATAAAAGAGGAAATAGAATCCATCGACCGTCAAACGGAGCACTACGAAACGCGCGTAAAAGAAACGGCGGACGACGGACGCGAAAAAATATGCGTTTCGGGCGGTCTTACCGTGCACTATAACGGCATGTCGTCATGCCTTTTCGGCGGCTCGAAAAATCTGCTGCGCAACGAACTGCGCTCAAGCCACTATTTTAATTTCAGACGCATCTGCCGTTCGCTGTCGCTCGGAAACGATTTTCACGACCTCGGCTACGTGCTGCTCAAAAACACTCCGCCGGACACGGACGGAACACTCGGCGAGTGCGTGCCGCAGGAAAACTTTGAGGGCATCTGTGCTTTCAAAAAAAGCTTCGGTGCGGATTATATCGAGTACATCGGCGAATATGTTCTCATAGCCGATAAAGTCAAATATTTCTCATACTCACATCTTATCGACCCCGCGAGAGAGGTGCAGGCGGTGGTAAACAGGATAGTGAGAAAGGGCAGAAACAACAACGCCTGACGCGGCGGTGCGCGGTGCGCTGCAGTCGTTCGCGCCGCCGTCTGCGTCACATTCCTGCACCACGGGAGGAATAAACGCCATGTCAATTAACGGTCACATGTTTTCGTCTCTTGCGTCAACGCCCGAAAACCCTCTGTGGGAAAAACACACGGCGCGTTCGGCACCGCTCTACGAAAAGCCGAACGACTGCCGCAACCCGTATGAACGCGATTACACGCGGATTCTGCATTCTCTCGCATACAGGCGGCTTAAACACAAGACACAGGTTTTTTTTAACGTGGACAACGACCACATCTGCACGAGAATGGAGCATGTCGCCCACGTGGAGAGCGTCGCGACCACGATTTCAAAAGATCTCGGTCTGTCGGTGGAGCTTACACGCGCCATCGCAATGGGTCATGACCTCGGTCACGCGCCGTTCGGTCATCAGGGCGAAAGGGAACTTGACCGCCTGTCGCGCGAATATCTGCGCGAGAGTTTTTTTCACGAAAAAAACGGACTGCGCTTCGTGGACAAAATCGAGCTTCTGGAAGACGATTACCGCGTTCAGCGTCCGCTTGACCTCACCTACGCCGTGCGCGACGGCATAATTTCGCACTGCGGCGAGGTGGATGAAAACGGTTTGTGCCCGCGTGAGGAGTACATAAACCTCAATGATTTCACCGTCTGCGGTCAGTATCAGCCGTACACGTGGGAAGGGTGCGTCGTGAAGCTCTCCGACAAAATAGCGTACGTCGGACGCGACATAGAAGATGCTGTCAGACTGCATATTCTGTCACCCGAAAGTCTTGATATTCTCACCGACATGGCACGCGAATATGACAAAAAGGCAATAAACACAACAGTAATAATTCACAATATGATATACGACGTATGCCGCAATTCGTCCCCCGAAAAGGGAATTTGTCTTTCGGACACGTTCGCGGAACAGCTAAGGGCGATAAAAGATTTTAACTGTAAGTACATATACCGCAGCAAACGCCTTGAGGCGTTCACGGCATATGCGCGTGTGGTGGTGGAGCAGCTGTTCTTTTCGCTGCTCGACGCGTATTCGGGCGAAGACACGGTATCCGAACTGCAGCGGCGTGCGGCGACATATCCGATGCTCATGGGTGAATTTGCCCGTTGGATATCAAAATACTGCGTTCCGCAGATGAATATGTTCACAAACGTAACCGAAGCGAACGCAAAATGCGTAAACGACAAAATTTACGGTGCGCTCGAAACAAAAGAAATCTATATACGCGCAATAATCGACTACATCTCCGGCATGAGCGACAACTTCGCGATAAAATCCTTCAATGAGCTTATAACCTACTGATTTGAGATATCCGAGGGAGTGAAAACACACAATGAAAAAGATAATACCGACGGCGATTTTGCTGCTGCTCGCGGCAGTCTGCCTTTGTTCGTGCGGCAAAGACGGCGACCCGACATCCCCCGCTGTACCGACCGAAACGGACACGACCGTACCGACGCTTGAAGAAATGTGCCCTCCGACATATACAAAAGAGCTGCCCGTAGAGATAGAAACGGACTATAACACCGTAGACAAGAGCGGCTTTACCGAAATCGACAGCGACGACGCAATGATTGAGGGACTCGCGACCGACAAAATCTACAGAGACGGCAGCGGACGCGAATACTACGTTATAACCGACGGCACCGTGGCAATGACTTTTTTGGAAGACGGCGACGCTTATTCCGCGTTTTATCTTGCAAGCGGCAAGCTGAAATATTTCGGCAACAGCGAAACGAGCTGGTACTTTAAAGAGGACGGCACCGTAAATATGGTCAGCTACACATACGTAAACCCGAAGGGCAGCGAAATCATAAGCTACTACGAGCCTGACGGCACGCGCATTGCAATCTCGGCGGCGGGAACGTATTATGACGGCAATTTCGATGAGCTGTCAAACGAACAGCAGCTTGAATTTTTAAGCAGACTCGGAGACGTGCAGGCTTCGCAGGACTCCTCGGACGCTGCGGACGGCACGGACATCACCGAAGAAGCAACGGCGCGGCAAAATTAACGCGCCGACGTTCGGACGCGGCAGTATTAACGCGCAAAACACACATATTCCGTCGGCATCGCCCCGACGGTTATTGCGGCTTTAAAGCGGTCAAAAAATAAATTCAAAGTAATCGAAAATAATTTGCAAAGGATTTTTTATGGACATTAAAGCAAAGCTCTGCACGGAATTTCCCGTAAAACCCGTGCACATGGAAAACATAATCAAACTCATTGACGACGGCAACACAATACCGTTTATCGCGCGTTACAGAAAAGAGCAGCACGGCGCATGCGACGATCAGGTACTGCGCGACATTGCGGACAGGCTGCAGTATCTGCGAAATCTCGAGAAGAAAAAAGAGGACTGCGCGGCATCAATCGAAGAGCAGGGAAAGATGACTCCCGAAATCGCGGAATCTCTCGAAAAAGCCGAAACGCTCGCGGCACTTGAGGACATATACCGTCCGTATAAGCAAAAGCGGCGCACACGTGCGACGATTGCGAAAGAGAAGGGTCTTGAACCGCTCGCCGCACTGCTTCTCGCGCAGCTTTTGACGGACACCTCGCCGGAGAAAGAAGCCGAAGCATTTATCGACGGCGAAAAGGGTGTCGATTCGGCTGAGGACGCGCTCAGGGGCGCAGCCGATATTATAGCCGAAACGATGAGCGATTCGCCCGAAGTGCGAAAGGAGCTTAAAGAGCTTATCAAGGCAAAGGGAATTATTCATTCCGAAGCGAAAACGGAAGAAGAATCCGTCTATGCGGGGTACTATAATTATTCCGAGGCGGTCGGGAAAATTCCGCCGCACCGCATTCTCGCGATAAACCGCGGTGAAAAAGAAAATTTTCTCAAGGTGTCGATTGAAATAGAGGACTTTGCCGCGATGGGAATTTTTTACCGAAATTTCGCGGTTAAAGGCAGCTTTTCGGAGAAATTTATAAAAGAAACCGCGCTTGACAGCTACACGCGGCTTGTATTTCCGAGTGTTGAAAGGGAGATACGAAACGACCTGACGGAAAAAGCGGGTGAACAGTCGATAAAGATGTTCGGTCAAAACTTAAAACCGCTCCTGATGCAGCCGCCGATAAAAGACAAGACCGTGCTTGCGGTCGACCCCGCCTATCGCACGGGCTGCAAGCTTGCGGCGGTTGACGGCACGGGCAAGGTGCTTTATACGGGAGTTATTTACCCGACTCCTCCTCAGAACAAAACGGCGGAATCGGCAGCAAAAGTCAAATCGCTTATCGCGAAATACGGCATTGAGTGCATTTCGATAGGCAACGGCACCGCATCGAAGGAAGCCGAGATATTCGTTGCCGACACGATAAAGGACTACGGCGGCAGGGTGACGTACGCGGTGGTTAACGAAGCGGGTGCGTCCGTTTATTCCGCATCAAAGCTCGGGGCAAAGGAATTTCCCGATTTTGATGTTTCGGTGCGTTCGGCGGTGTCGATAGCGCGGCGTTTGCAGGATCCTCTTTCGGAGCTTGTCAAGATAGACCCCAAGAGCATCGGAGTGGGGCAGTATCAGCACGACGTACCCGAAGCGCGGCTCAGCGAATCGCTGCGCGGAGTGGTTGAGGACTGCGTCAATGCCGTGGGAGTGGATCTGAATACCGCGTCGCCGTCGCTGCTCGGATATGTGTCGGGACTGTCAAGTGCAACGGCTTCGAATATAGTCGCTTACCGCGACGAAAACGGTGCGTTTACTTCACGCGCTCAGCTGAAAAAGGTGAAGGGACTCGGACCGAAAGCGTTTGAGCAGTGCGCGGGATTTTTGAGGATTCCCGGCGGCAAAGAACCGCTCGACAACACGGGAGTGCACCCCGAATCGTATACGGCGGCGAAAAAACTGCTCGAAGAAGTGGGACTCGACCCGAAACAAGCTGGGCGCGAAAATCTGTCGACGCTCTCGGAAAAAGTCAGGACTTTCGGCAAAACAAAACTTGCCGACGACTGCGGAATAGGTGTTCCGACGCTTGATGACATTGTGACGGAGCTTTCAAAACCCGGCAGGGATATCCGCGACGCACTTCCGAAACCCGTTCTGCGCAGCGACCTGCTGAGCCTTGAGGATTTAAGAGAGGGTATGGAGCTTACGGGGACGGTCAGAAACGTCATTGATTTCGGTGTGTTTGTCGACATCGGCGTACATCAGGACGGACTTGTGCATATTTCGCAGATAACGAACAAATATATAAAACATCCGTCCGAAGTTTTGAAAGTCGGCGACACCGTTAAAGTAAAAGTCATGTCGGTCGATACAAAAAAGAAACGCATTTCGCTTACGATGAAGGGATAAGAAAGTGAAAACAATACTACCGTACATAAAAAAATACCGCGCACAGTCGCTTCTTGCTCCGCTTTTCAAAATGCTCGAAGCACTTTTTGAGCTGTTTGTGCCGCTTGCGGTAAAAAACATCATCGACATCGGCATCGCAAACGGCGACAAGACGTACACGCTCAAGATGTGCGGAATCCTCGCGTTCCTTGCCGTCGCGGGACTTCTGTTCTCGATAACGGCGCAGTACTTTGCCGCGTATGCCGCAACGGGCATAACAAAAGGACTTAAAAGCGCGCTGTTTTCGCACGTAATGTCGCTCGGATACACCGAAGCGGACACTCTCGGCACATCCGCGCTCATAACACGCATCACGGGCGACGCGGACAAGGTGCAAAACGGAATAAATCTTGTACTTCGGCTGCTGCTGCGTTCGCCGTTCGTTGTGTTCGGTTCGGTCATAATGGCTTTTACCGTTGACACGTCAAAACACACTTCCGCGTGGATTTTCGCCGGCGCGGTGCCGGTTCTCACCGTCGCCGTTTTCGGCATAATGCTCGGCAGCATGCCGCTCTACACCAAGGTGCAGAAATCACTTGACAGGGTGACGGGCAACGTTCGCCAGCACCTCACGGGCGTGAGGGTTCTCCGCGCATTCGGACGCGAGGAGAGCGAAAAAAAGAACTTCAACGAATCCTCAAATGAGCTGAACAGACTCCAGCGCATCGCGGGACGCGTGTCCGCGCTCATGAATCCGATAACGTATGTGCTGATAAACGGCGCGACGATACTGCTTATTTACGTCGGCGCGATAAAGGTTGACGGCGGAATGCTGACGCAGGGCGCGGTTGTTGCGCTTTACAACTATATGGCGCAGATTCTTGTCGAACTCATAAAGCTTGCCGACCTCATAATAAACATATCAAAGGCACTTGCGTCGGCAAAACGCATAGGCGACGTTTTTGCGACCGAAAACTCGCAGCAGTACCCCGAAAAAGGCGCGTCGCCCGATTTCACCGCTCCGGCGGCTGAAATGAAAAACGTCACGTTTTCATACAAAAACGCGGGCGCACCGTCGCTCACCGACATAAGCTTCACGCTCCCCGCAGGCGGCAGGCTCGGCATTACGGGTTCAACGGGTTCGGGCAAATCCACACTCGTAAATCTTCTGCCGCGCTTTTACGACCGAACGGAAGGCGAAGTGCGCATTTTCGGTCACGATGTAAAAGAATACTCCCGTGAAACGCTTGACTCACTCGTCGCGGTCGTTCCGCAGAAAGCGACGCTTTTTAAGGGCACGATACGCGAAAACCTGCTGTGGGGCAACGAAAACGCGACGGAACAGGATATTGCCGATGCGGTTTCGGCTGCTCAGTGCGCCGATATCATATCCGCAAAAAAGGACGGAATCGACGAAATGCTCGAACAAAACGGCGCGAACCTTTCGGGCGGGCAGCGTCAGCGTTTAACGGTGGCGCGTGCTCTTGTAAAAAAATCGCCGATAATCATACTCGACGATTCCGCGTCCGCGCTCGACTTCGCGACCGATGCGCGTCTTAATGCCGCGTTGGCAAGGCTTCCGTGGCACCCGACCGTAATAACGGTATCTCTGCGCACGGGCAGTATAAAAAACTGCGATGAAATAATCGTTCTTGAGGACGGCGCAGCCGCGGAAACGGGTACGCACGGCGAGCTTATCGCAAAGAACGGAGTGTACGCCGAAATTAACGCGGCATCGGGAGGTGAGAGCATTGGCTGACAAAAAGAAAAAACAAAAGGCTCCTGCGGGTACGGTGAAAAAAGTTCTGAATTTCATTTCGGGATACAAACTGTCGCTGCTGCTGTCGCTTATTACGGCTGCCGTCGGAGTGGTGCTCAATATCCTGATTCCGCTGTTTTTCGGAAACGCGATAGACCTTATAACGGGAAAGGGCAGAGTGGATTTTGACGGGATAAAGGCAATGCTTATAAAAACCGTCGCCGCAATACTCGTGTGTGCCGTTTCGACATGGATAATGAGCACCCTGAACAACCGTATAACGTACGGTGTGGTGAAAGATATCCGCACCCGCGCATTTGACAGAATAACGGTGCTGCCGCTGTCCTACCTCGACTCGCACCCGACGGGCGATACCGTCAACAGAGTGATAAATGACGTGGATACGTTCGCCGACGGACTTCTTATGGGATTTACGCAGTTCTTCACGGGCATTCTTACGATAGTCGGCACGCTCATTATGCTCATAAAGCTCAACTTCACGGTCGCGCTTACCGTGTTTTGTCTTACACCGCTCTCACTTTTTGTTGCGCGCTTTATAGCAAAGCATTCCTACGACTATTTCAAAGCTCAAAGCGTGCAAAAGGCGGCGGCGGCTGCCACCGCCGACGAAGCTTTTTCAAACATCAAAACGGTAAAGGCGTTCGGCAGAGAAAAAATACTCTCCGAGCGATACGACCGCGAGAGTGAAGAAGTGCGCAAAACGTCACTTAAAGCAATATTCTTTTCATCGCTCACAAATCCGACAACCCGCTGCATAAACGCTCTCGTTTATGCTGCCGTCGCGCTCACGGGTGCGCTGAACATTCTTTCGGGAGGCACAATGACCGTAGGACTTCTCTCCTCCGCGCTGTCGTACGCGAACCGCTACACGAAGCCGTTTAACGAGATTTCATCGGTTTTCGCGGAACTTCAAAACGCGCTTGCCTGCGCCGCACGTGTAATTGACCTTATCGAAGAACCCGCCGAAACGCCCGACAAAGCGGACGCGATTTCAAACTTCGAGCCGTCCGGCGCAATTGACATTGACAAGGTGTGTTTCTCTTACACTCCCGACGTGCCGCTGATTGCCGATTTCAATCTCAAGGTGAAAAAAGGTCAGCGCGTGGCGATAGTCGGACCGACAGGCTGCGGAAAAACAACCTTTATAAATCTTTTGATGCGTTTTTACGATGTTAACAGCGGCACGATATCAATTGACGGCGTAAACGAGCGCGACATCACGCGTCACGCGCTGCGTTCTTCTTTCGGAATGGTGCTGCAGGAAACGTGGCTTAAAGCGGGAACGGTGCGCGATAACATCGCTATGGGCAAGCCCGACGCGACCGATGCCGAAATAGAGAATGCTGCACGCCGCGCACATGCTCACTCGTTTATAAAGCGTCTGCCCGACGGCTATGACACCGTTATAGGCGAGGACGGCGGCAGTCTGTCGCAGGGGCAAAAGCAGCTCATGTGCATAGCACGTGTAATGCTTATGTCGCCGCCGATTCTCATACTCGACGAAGCGACTTCATCTATCGACACGCGAACCGAAATAAAGGTTCAGAAAGCGTTTGCCGAACTGCTGCAGGGCAGAACAAGCTTTGTCGTGGCGCACAGACTTTCCACGATTGTAAACTCGGATATAATTCTGGTAATGAATAAGGGCAGAATCATCGAGCAGGGTACTCACCGCGAACTGCTCGACAAAGGCGGGTTCTATTCTCAACTTTGGAACGCCGCAAGCACAACGGCGCAGTAAACCCGTACCGCTCAAAAACGGAGGTCTTATGGAAATTACACCTGTAGCGCGAATATTCACCGACTTTCCGACGAAATTCGGCATACCGCGTCAAAGCGGCATTGCCGCCAATAAGAGCACGGTAGTGTTTGAAAAACCGTTCCGCTCGGATGAAGCGATACGCGGCATAGAGGGTTACTCTCATCTTTGGCTTATATGGGAATTTACCGAAGCGCGTCGGCAGTCCGCGCATCTTACGGTACGTCCGCCGCGGCTGGGCGGCAATACCCGCGTCGGAGTTTTTGCCTCGCGTTCGCCGTTCAGACCGAATTCTCTCGGACTTTCGTGCGTAAAACTGCTTGACGTTCGTCACGGCACGCCTGACGGAACGGTGCTCATCGTTGAGGGCGCGGATATTCTGAGCGGCACGCCGATATACGACATAAAACCGTATCTCCCGTTTGCCGACTCGCACCCCGACGCGCTCGGCGGCTTCGGCGAAAACATAAAGAGCGGGATTGACGAAATCCGTTTTGACTGTTCCGTGCCCGACGCTCTTAACGGCGATAAGCTCGAAACGCTTCGGCGCATCCTGCTCGAAGACCCGCGCCCGCATTATCAAAACGACGGCGAACGCGTTTATGCCTTTGAATTTGCAGAATGGAGAATCAGCTTTACGGCGCAGGGCTGCACGGTCACGGTGACCGAAATAACCGCCTCGGCTTCGGCTCCCCGATAAACCGCAAAAAAAACCGTCTCGGATTCGCTTCCCGATAAACCGTAAAAAAACCGTCTCGGATTCGGTTCCGGGACGGCTTTTCGCTTACTTATGATATAATTTTTTTGTTTGGCTTTTCGGCTCGTTAGTCATGTCCACTCCGAGTTTTTTGAAGGTCTGCGAATCGACCGTTGAGAGAATTACCGATGAATGAGCCTGTGCTCCCTTCAGCTTCGGCAGCTGCTCGAGTGCGCGTTTTGCTACGGGACTTGTCGCGGCGCATATCGACAGCGCGATAAGTACTTCATCCACATGCAGACGCGGATTGTGGTTGCCCATGTTTTCGATTTTCAGACGCTGAATAGGTTCTATGACGGCGGGGGAAAGGAGCGGAATTTCATCGGGAATGCCGCCGAGTTTTTTGAGTACGTTTAAGAGCATTGCGGACGAAGCTCCGAGCAGCGGAGATGTTTTTCCTGTTATCACGTCGCCGCCGACCGTTTCGACAGCGGCAGCGGGCGCACCCGTCAGCTCCGCTTTGTCGAGCGCGGCTTTTACGCACTTTCTGTCATCGACGGAAATGTCGAGCTGATTCATCAAAAGCTCTATTCTGTGCACGACCGATTCTTCGCACAGTCCCTGTCTTGCAAGGCACGCGCTTTCGTAATATCTGCGTATGACCTCATCTTTTGCCGCGGTGCATACTGCACCGTCATCGAAAATACAGTTGCCCGCCATGTTAACACCCATGTCGGTAGGGGAGCGGTAGACGGATTTGCCGACTATTTTTGTGAGCATGGCATTTAATACGGGGAATATTTCAACGTCACGGTTGTAGTTTACCGTCGTTTCGCCGTATGCTTCAAGGTGGAACGGGTCTATCATATTTACGTCGTTCAAGTCCGCCGTCGCCGCTTCGTATGCCACGTTTACGGGGTGCTTGAGAGGGAGATTCCATATCGGGAACGTCTCGAATTTCGCATAACCCGCCATGCAGCCTCTTTTGTATTCATGGTATAGCTGCGAAAGGCATACAGCCATTTTACCGCTGCCGGGACCGGGCGCGGTCACAACCACCAGCGAACGGCTTGTTTCGATAAAGTCGTTTCTGCCGTAGCCGCTGTCGCTGACTATAAGCGGGAGATTTGTGGGATAATCCGGAATTATGTAGTGACGGTATACTTTCATTCCCAGGCTTTCAAGGCGTTTTTGAAACTGAATCGCCGCAGGCTGCTCTCTGAAATGCGTAACGCAAACGCTGCCGACAAAAAGACCGAATTCTCTGAAAGCGTCGATAAGCCGCAGACAGTCCATGTCATATGTGATGCCGAGATCACCCCTGCGCTTGTTTTTCTCGATGTCATCCGCGCTTATTACTATTACGACCTCCGCATCGTCGCGCAGCTCATACAGCATGCGTATTTTGCTGTCGGGACAAAAACCCGGGAGCACACGCGAAGCGTGAAAATCGTCGAACAGCTTGCCGCCGAATTCGAGATAAAGCTTGCCGCCGAATTTTGCTATTCTGTCCTTTATACACTTCGACTGAAGCGCAAGATATTTGTCGTTATCAAAGCCTTTTTTTGTCATACACGTATCCCCTTGAATTATCTGTGATTCCCCGCATTTGCGAAAAATTCAAACCAATTACCTATTATACTCCGCGCACGTGCCTTTGTCTACAAAAAAAATTAAAATTCATCAAAGAAAAGACCGCCGAAAAAACGCGAAGCTCACAGCCGTGATTTTTCGGTGCGGCTGCTGAGGTAAAATCAAAAAACGTGAGACACGTTTCGGACACGGAAAACATTTTTCCGTCCGCTTCCGTTGTACGGGTACGAACGCAAAAAAATATCCCGTACCGAAGCACGGGAAACTTTTTTGGAAAAATCAATCAGTTTTCGTATACGCTGACCTTTTTGCGGTCTTTGCCCAAACGTTCAAACTTAACCTTGCCGCTTGTGAGAGCGAAAAGCGTATCGTCGCTGCCCTTACCGACATTTACGCCGGGGTGAATGTGGGTTCCGCGCTGACGAACGATGATGGTGCCCGCATTGACGAACTGACCGTCGCTTCTCTTTGTGCCGAGTCTTTTTGATTCGGAGTCACGGCCGTTACGGGTAGAACCCATACCTTTTTTATGAGCGAAAAGCTGAATGTTTAATTTAAGCATTGCTTACACCTCCGTTGTTACTTTTACGAATTGCGGATACTGCAGCGAAAGCTGCTCAAGGTGGAGACGAAGTCCCCTCACGATATCCGCCGCAGCTTCGGAATTAACGAAGCTCACGTTCAGGTATCCGTCATGCATCTCCTCCGATGCCGCCACACCGAGAATTTCGGTAACGGTGTTCGCAGCCATAAGAGCCGCCGAGGAGACTGCCGCGCACACGATGTCTCTGCCCGCTTCGGCACTTTCGGAGTGTCCCGAAACGGTAAAAGATGCGTCCGCGCCGCGAATACTGAATTTAGCCTTGATCATTGTTATGCGTTAACAGAAACGATCTCTACTTTTGTGTAGGGCTGTCTGTGACCGAGCTTTCTCTTCTCGTTCTTCTTTGCCTTGTAGGTCATAACGGTGATCTTCTTTGCCTTGCCGTTTTTAACTGCCTTGGCAGTAACGGTTGCACCGTCAACGTAGGGAGCACCTACCTTAATGCCGTCGTCGCCTGCAACTGCAATGACCTTGTCGAAAACGACCTCGCTGTCGCTCTCGACATCAAGCTTCTCGATAAAAACAACGTCGTTTGCTTCTACCTTGTACTGCTTTCCGCCTGTTTCGATAATTGCGTACATTGGTTTTTCTCCTTTATAAGTCTCGCTACGCGGGGCAGGGACGCGCCCTTTACTGCATAAAGCACCCTTGGTATGCGGCAACAGCTATACTACCATTTAAATGACCGCCTGTCAAGTTTTTTTTGCGCCCCGAAAAAATTCGTTAATTTCCGTTAGTTTCCAAAGTAAATGCAACAGCAGCATTTGAAGATGCATTTAGGGTACTATGCCCGAACACCGCGCTTTTGCTGTCTGTAATTCAGTTGCCTGCCGTGCCGAGCGCGGCTTTTATGAGTCCCGCGAACAGCGGGTGTGCCTTGTTCGGACGGGATTTGAATTCGGGGTGGAACTGAACGCCGATAAAGAAGCGGTTCTTTTTGTTTTCGACTGTTTCGACTATCGAGCCGTCGGGAGACGTGCCGCTGACGGTCAGTCCCGCTTTTTCGAGTTCGTCCTTAAATTCGTTGTTGAATTCATAGCGGTGGCGGTGACGTTCGCTTATCATTTCCGAGCCGTAGCAGTCGCGCATTATCGTATTCGGCATTGTTTTGCACGGATACGCGCCGAGACGCAGCGTGCCGCCCTTGTCCACTTCGTCGCTTTGGTCGGGAAGAAAATCTATTACCTTGTGGGTCGAAACGGGGTCAAATTCGCCCGAGCTTGCGTCCTTCCAACCGACAACGTGCCGAGCGAATTCGATGACTGCCGTCTGCATGCCGAGACATATTCCGAGGTACGGCAGGTCGTTTTCGCGGCAGTATTTCGCCGTTTCTATTTTGCCCTCGATTCCTCTGAATCCGAAACCGCCGGGAACGACAACGCCGTCAAGTCCTTTAAGCATCTTTTCCGCGCCGTTTGTTTCAACGTCCTCGGAGTCTATCCATTCGATGTGCACCTCCGCGTTGTTCGTGTAACCCGCGTGGCGCAGAGCCTCCGCAACGGACAGATATGCGTCATGCAGCTGAACGTACTTGCCGACAATGCCTATCGTTACTTTGTGCTCGAGGCTCTTTATCCTGTCAACGAGAGCCTTCCATTCGTGAAGCTCGGGTGCTCTCGTCCACAAGCCGAGCTCGCGGCAGACGATGAGCGAAAAATCGTGTTCCTCAAGCATCAGCGGAGCTTCGTACAGGCAGGGGAGTGTGATGTTTTCAATGACGCAGTCCTCTTTTACGTTGCAGAACATTGCAACTTTTTTCATTATAGACGGCTCAAGGTGCTCGTCGCAGCGCAGAACGATGATATCGGGGTTTATTCCTTTGCCCTGCAGCTCTTTGACGGAGTGCTGCGTCGGTTTTGTCTTATGTTCGTCCGAGCCTCTCAAAAACGGTACGAGCGTCACATGAATGTACAGCGAGTTTTCCTTGCCGACTTCGCGTCCGACCTGGCGTATCGCTTCAAGAAACGGTTCGCTTTCGATGTCGCCCGTCGTGCCGCCTATTTCGGTGATGACGACGTCCGCGTTTGTCTTTTTGCCGACGGAATAGATAAAGCTTTTTATTTCGTCGGTAATGTGGGGAATAACCTGAACGGTCGAGCCGAGATATTCGCCCTTGCGCTCTTTGTTGAGAACGTTCCAGTACACCTTGCCGGTGGTCAGATTCGAGTATTTATTAAGGTTTTCGTCGATAAAACGTTCATAGTGACCGAGGTCGAGGTCGGTTTCGGCGCCGTCCTCCGTCACGAAGACCTCGCCGTGCTGGTACGGACTCATTGTGCCGGGGTCAACGTTGATGTACGGGTCGAGCTTCTGCGCCGCCACCTTAAGACCGCGTGACTTGAGCAGTCTGCCGAGTGACGCAGCCGTTATTCCTTTGCCGAGTCCCGACACGACGCCGCCTGTTACGAAAATGTACTTTGTCATTGTTAATCGCTCCTTTACGTTAATTTCTGTAGGATCTTATTATGCTTTCCGCTATTGTTTTTCTTGTACGTCCCATGTCCATTGCGCGTTTTTCGAGGTATCTGTGCGCCTGCGCTTCGCTCATTGAAAACTGCCGCATAAGCAAAAGCTTTGCCCGCGATATTATTTTCAGCTCCGTGAGTTTTTCGTCCTCGCGCTCGGCTCGGTCGGGAGACTTTTCGGTGCACGCGTCGCTCATCAGCCGCTTCGCTGCTTCGCGTATGCTTTCGCGATCCGTCGGCTTTTTGACGGTGATGATATCCGACCTGTCGAGTCTTGCGGCGACATCGTCGAAAAGCTCCTGTTTTACAAACAGCATGACGCGAACTCCGTAGCTGTCCGCTGTTTTTGCCGCCTCGTCAAAACCGAAACCGTCTCCGACGGGGCAGTTTATCACTACTGCGCTTATGCCGCCGAGCAGAAGGTATTTTTTTGCTTCGTTCATGCTTGTCGCAGTGAGAATTTCGCAGTCGGAAATTTCAGCTGCCGCTTTGAACTGCCCGAAAAATTTTACCGAGCTGCTTACCGCCAGTACGGTCTTCACCGAAAATAACCTCCTTTCGCGCTGTTTTTTTGCCGCAACAAAAAAATAAAGTGTTCAACGACACCTTAAAGGGGTACTTGCCCCTGTCACTTTGTCGAATAAACACTTGAATCCGTAAAACTATGAAATTTATACTACTATTATACACGTGCGGCGGCTGATGTCAATACTTTTTTTTGAAATTTTCGCGGTTCGGACGAAAAATAGTATTATGCGCGGGATTTGCACGGGTGCAATGAAAAACAATCATTAAGCAAACCATATAAAAAACGGAGAAAACTTGCGAAAAACGGAGATAATCGTGTTGATAATTAAAAAAGTCGAAAATAACGGTTGACTTCGCGCGGGCGGTGTGCTAATATATACGGGCATCAGAAAGACAAAATTATACGGAGGCAAGTTTATGTCAACTTTTATGGCAAACGCTCAGAATGTTGAGCGTAAATGGTATGTCCTTGACGCAGACGGCAAAACCCTCGGCGAGCTCGCCGTTGAAGCAGCCGTTCTTCTTCGCGGCAAGCACAAGGTAACGTTCACTCCTCACGTTGACTGCGGCGACAACGTTATCATCGTAAACGCTTCTAAGGTCGTTCTCACCGGCAAGAAGCTTGAACAGAAGGTTTATTATCATCACACCGGCTACATCGGTCACATGAAGAGCGTAAAATACGGCACTCTCATGAAAGAGAAACCCGTTTTCGCGGTTGAAAAGGCTGTTAAGGGCATGCTTCCCTCAAACACCCTCGGCAGAGCCGCATTTAACCGTCTTCACGTTTACGCGGGCGCAGAGCATCCCCATGCTGCTCAGAAACCCGAAGCAAAAGAGTTTTAAGAGAGGGAGGAAATAAACAATGTACGAAGGCAATCCTTATTTTTACGGCACAGGCAGAAGAAAAAAATCCGTTGCTCGCGTTCGCGTGTATCCCGGCACGGGCAAAATAGTTATCAATGACAGAAACATTGACGATTATTTCGGACTTGAAACGCTTAAGCTCATCGTTCGTCAGCCTCTCGCTCTTACAGAGACGGCAGAGAAGTTTGACGTTATCTGCAAAGTTCAGGGCGGCGGCGTTACCGGTCAGGCAGGCGCAATCCGTCACGGCCTTTCGAGAGCTCTCCTCCAGTATGACGAGACTCTCCGCGGCACTCTCAAGAAGGCAGGCTTCCTCACGAGAGACCCCAGAATGAAAGAAAGAAAGAAATACGGTCTCAAAGGCGCACGCCGTGCTCCGCAGTTCAGCAAGCGATAATTCAAGAACAAAAATCAATCCCACAGATTCAAGGTTTTCCTTGGATTTGTGGGATTTTTCTTTTTGTCCGTTTTTCTCAATTTTTGTCTGTTAGTAACAAGTTAGAAACAAAATAGTAACACTGAATCAGGTGTCTTGTGCAAGAC
>CAVFAD010000015.1:0-711 GCA_963620305.1 Bacteroidaceae bacterium
ATAATAAATTTACCGATTATTCAAATTTATTTATTACGAGCTTTATTCTTTGTTCTCGACAAAAAAGCCGTACAAAAAAGCATCCGCCGTACGGCGATTAAACCGACGCGGATGCCCAATCCGACAGTATAACACGTACGAAATAACATCGTACTGCGTTTATCGGACGGTAAATCAGCAAACCTTATCCGAAAGAATCGTGAACATGCCGCATATTTTCGTAAGCATGTTCAGTATTTTATTGAGGGCAACGGCAAACGTCGCCTGTGCTTTTGACATGCCGCCTTCGGTCTCGGAAATCAGAGAACCGTCTCTGAGCGTCATTTCGGCACATGTTATTTTTGTTGTTTCATAGGTTGAAAGATCCTTTTCGTCGAGGACAATAAGGCGTGCTCCCCTGTTGAAGCTTTTGCTGTAGGAATGGAAGGTTTCACCTGCGGTATTCGTGATATTTATTCCGTCGAGCGTGATTGTATAGTCGTTAACGTGGTCATGACCCGAAAAAACGGCTTTCACATCGCCCGTTTCGACCATGGCATCAAACTGACCGAGATTATAATAACCGGGACAGGGCATCTCAAACAGCAGACCGTCCTTTATTGCCGACAGCTTGGGAAGAAACGTATAATGAACACCGTCATAATCGCGTCCCGCTGCGCCGAGAGACACGGCGGACTTATAAAACAGCTGTTCAACCGCCTCCTGCACGAC